>CAMPIZ010000281.1 GCA_946886675.1 uncultured Flavobacterium sp. | reverse complement strand
GGTTTAAATCTGTACCGAATATTCTGTTATTACAGAAACAAGCCGTAAATTTGTACCCAATTAGTTGATAGCCATTATTTGGCACAAATCATATAGGAGATTATAACATGTTAGATATAAAAGCAGTAAGGGAAGACTTTCCTATACTGAAACAAATTGTAAACGGAAAGCAACTGGTATATTTTGATAATGCAGCCACTTCACAAAAACCGAAGATGGTTATAGATGCTATTTCAAAATATTACAGTGAGATAAACTCAAATATACATCGAGGGGTACATAGCCTCAGCCAGCAGGCTACAGATGCTTATGAGTTATCAAGGCAAAAAATTCAAAAACATATAAATGCCAGGCATAGTTATGAAGTATTATTTACTACCGGCACTACCCATGGTATCAACCTGGTGGCAAATGGTTTTGCATCTTTTGTAAAGTCAGGTGATGAAGTAATGATCTCTGCAATGGAGCATCACAGCAATATAGTGCCGTGGCAGATGCTTTGTGAAAGGGCAGGAGCTAAGCTTGTAGTTATCCCGATGGATAACAATGGCGACCTTATAATAGAAGAGTTTGAAAGGCTTTTAAGTGAAAAGACAAAAATTGTTGCCGTAAACCACATAAGCAATTCGCTGGGCACCATTAATCCGGTTAAGTATATTATAGAAAAGGCACATGCTGTTGGAGCTGCTGTAATGATAGACGGTGCACAGGCAGCGCCGCATTTAAAGATAGATGTGCAGGAACTGGATTGTGATTTTTATGCCTTTTCAGGTCATAAGGCCTGTGGACCTACAGGAAGCGGTGTGCTTTACGGAAAGGAAGAATGGCTTAACAAGCTGCCGCCCTACCAGGGGGGTGGTGAGATGATTAAGGAAGTTAGCTTTGAGAAAACCACATATGCCGACCTTCCCCATAAATTTGAGGCCGGTACACCAAATATAGAAGGGGGAATAGTGTTGGGTACTGCTATAGACTACCTTAACTCGGTTGGACTGGATAATATTGCTGCCTATGAGCACGAACTCCTGGAATATGGAACAGCTAAACTTCTTGAAATAGAAGGTTTGAAGATAATAGGCACGGCAAAAAATAAGGCTTCTGTAATATCATTTAATGTGGGTAATATACACCCTTATGATATTGGCGCTATTGTAGATAAAATGGGTATAGCAGTGAGAACAGGCCACCATTGTACACAACCGGTTATGGATTTCTTTAAGATACCGGGTACAGTAAGGGCTTCATTTTCTTTTTATAATACCAAGGAAGAAATAGATGCGCTGGCTGAAGCTGTTAAGAAAGCGCAAAGAATGCTTGGCTAAGAGCAGAAATCGCTATTTTTATAATAAAAACATTAATATGAGAAAATATCTTGCGATTATAGTATTAGCACTTTTTGCAGCAGGTTGTGCTTCTGCTTTAAAGAAAGAGAGTGATAAAATTTCACTGGAGTATGAAGCAATAACCCGCGGAAGCTATAAAAAAGTAATAGTAAAACAAGATACTGTTATTACCATAAAAGACAGGGCTATGGATAATGTGGTTACCAAGCCGCTTAGGAACGGTGAATGGAACAGCATGCTAAAATCACTGGAAACGGTAAACCTTGATGGCCTTAGTGAAATAAAGCCGCCCAGTGTAATGCATCAGGTTGACGGTGCCCCTATAGCCAACCTCAAAGTGATTCGCGGTAACAAAACATACCAGAGCAGCAGCTTTGATCATGGAAATCCGCCACAGGAAATTAAAGATGTTGTAGAAAAAATGATTACAGCGTCAGATTTATTAAAGAAATAAGAATAAATGAATATAAAAGAGATTCAGGAAGAGATTGTAGATGAGTTTTCAATGTTTGACGACTGGGAAGAACGTTACCAGTATGTAATAGATCTAGGAAATTCACTGCCATTGATTGATGAAAAATACAAAACGGAAGAGAATATCATTAAAGGATGCCAGAGCAAAGTATGGTTGCATGGCGACGAGCAGGAAGGTAAAGTAATTTTTACTGCCGATAGCGATGCTATACTAACTAAAGGGATTATAGCTATACTTATACGCGTATTCTCAAATCAGAAACCTGCTGATATACTGGAAGCTGATACCGCTTTTATAGACGAAATAGGGCTTAAAGAACACCTGTCGCCAACCAGAGCAAACGGATTGGTTTCTATGATTAAACAAATTAAGATGTATGCCCTGGCATTCCAGGCAAAAAATTAATACTATGGAACAGCAAATAGATACTGCACAGCTTGGGGAAGAAATTGTGAAGGTTTTAAAAACGATTTATGACCCCGAAATTCCGGTTGATATTTATGAACTGGGTTTGATATATGATGTTATGGTGAATACAGACCATGAAGTTAAAATACTTATGACGCTTACTTCACCAAACTGCCCGGTGGCCGAAAGCCTTCCGCAGGAGGTTGAGGATAAGATAAAAAAAATTGAAGGTGTGAAAGGTGCAGAGGTTGAAATTACTTTCGATCCGCCATGGACACGCGATCTTATGAGTGAAGAGGCAAAGCTTGAGCTTGGAATGCTATAAAATGAGTCACTGATTCAGTAGTAGTAAGAGTTATTATAATTGAAAGGATACTAAAATGGAACAGGAAGAAATTATAAACCGTGTTGCCAATAGCGCCCTTCAGGTATTTGATCTTGAAGATTACTATCCGGAAGGCGAAAGGGTTTCTATAGATATAACCCAATGGTTATGGCAGGGTTTGGTTCTAAAGGAAAAAGATTTTAGAGAAGCTTTAAAAAACCATGACTGGCAGCAATATGAAGGAAAATATACGGCAGTTTACTGTAGTGAAGATGCTATAGTTCCCGCTTGGGCATACATGCTGATAACGGCCTATCTTCAGCCTTATGCAAAAAAAGTAATGCAGGGTTCTCTACACGATCTGGATATACTTTTATATAATGATATATTAGGCAGTCTTGATTACACCGAATATCAGGATAAGCCGGTAATAATTAAGGGATGTTCCCATAAACCAGTGCCTGAAGAAGCCTATATGCTGGCAACACAAAAATTGATGCCTTTTGCTAAAAGTATTATGTTTGGTGAAGCTTGTTCTTCAGTTCCGGTGTATAAAAGGCCTAAGCTTTAACGTTTTGTTAACTGTAGGGTTTTACATCTATTTCTCTATATTTGTGAAAAACACTACCGGATATGAAAAAAAGATTACTACTTCCATTATTTCTTCTGGGCTTTTTTACGGTTACAGCTCAGGATGAAGTTACACCAGCAGCAGCTGATAACGACACTATAGGCCCCTGGACAAAAAAAGGAAATGCCTCTTTATTATTTAATCAGTCTACGTTTAATAACTGGCTTGCAGGAGGTGAAAAC
>CAMPIZ010000280.1 GCA_946886675.1 uncultured Flavobacterium sp. | reverse complement strand
ATACAGGTCATGGCGGGCATATTACTATTACAGCAAATTTTGATAAAGAAAAAACCTGTATAAAAATTGAAGATACTGGAATAGGTATTCCAAAAAAAGATCTGCAGGATATATTTACTCCTTTTTTTCGTTCAAAATCAGCTGTAAATAATATAGCCGGCAGTGGTATTGGGCTTTCAATTGTTAAAAGGTTATGCGAATTGTTAGGCTATACTATTACTATAGAATCTGAGCCTGATAAAGGTACTTCAATTATTATTTATTTATAATCAATTTAAGAAAGCTTCATTTCTAATTATGACAGTTTCATCATCATAATTAGCCGTCTTACGGTATATTCATTGAAATAGTCAATACTAACTCTTTCATTTGCATAACGATTAACTAAAATTTATGCTATGAAAAAATTTTTACTATTTACAATTTTACTAATGGGGCTTTTTACAACCGCCCAGACATTAACCAGCAATTATGATCCTTACACACAGGACATAGAAGAAGGTGGGATGCTTTCCTGCTTTAATGATGCCGATGGTCCAAGTACAAGCTCCTATTATAACTTTTATCATCTAAGTTCATACGATATAGATGGAGACACGTATGAAATAACCTCTGTGGAATTTGGTATAGAAAATATTTCCGGTACAGAAACTTACCCCATAACGGTAAAGCTTTACAGTACACTACAAAACTTTCCGGAGGGGTTTGAAACTCTAGAGGGCTATACTTTGCTCGCAAACCAGACATTTGATGTACCGGCACAGGAATTAAGCATATACTCTGTGCCTGTTACCGCTGAAATTCCCAGTAACATGCGTTTGCTCGTTGAGCTGCATTATGAAGAAGAACTTTCGGGCGATGTTACAGTAATACTAGGTGGCAATATGGGAGGCTCTTGGGGCTCTACATGGACAGTGAGCGAAACATGCGGTATAACAACACCAACAACTATGGCTACTATTGCCGCAATGATAGGGATAGAAGGTGTCCCTACGCTGGTTATGAATGTAATGGGAGAAGGTAACTTAAGTGTTCAAGGTCACAATAAAAATCTATTTACTGTTTATCCTAATCCTACTACCGACTATATCACGATACAAACGGAAGAAATTATTACTTCTGTTACTATAATTGATATAACAGGAAAAACTTTTAATGTTGTTCTAGAAAACAATACCGCTAATGTAAAAAATCTGGCGCCGGGCATATATTATTTACATGCTGTTAGCACAAATGGGGCACAGAGTATAAAATTTGTAAAAGAATAAATACCTGCATTCTATAAAACCCTCCTTATATACTGACATATTGGAGGGTTTAATTTTTAGATTTTTAACAAATAGCTGCCTTTTTTTGATACTCTCACTTTTTACGCAACCACAATAAGGTATACTCATCTTTACTTTAAAATAATTATATCAGTATCTGTAACCTTAAACACCTGTTACAATAAAGATGACTTTAACAAAAGGCACTGACAAAGCAAATAACAGTAACGAAAATAACCTTAGTATTCAGGCAACATTGCTTGGTTACCTTGATAATAAGATAATACCGGTATCCGTAAAAAAAATAAAATTCATTTACTCATCAGAGTCAACTATTTATGCACATACATTAACCGGTAAGAATATCATTTTAAGAAACAGTCTGGATTATCTGCAAAACTGTATAGATCCCGAACTTTTTTTCAGGGCAAACAGGCAGTTTATAATTAACCGCAAATGGATTGAATATCTTGAACCCTACTTTAACAGACGGCTTATAATAAGGCTAACCGTTGCAACGCCCGAAAAAATTATAGTAAGCAAAACCAGAGTACCTGTTTTAATAAACTGGCTAAAGCAATATTAACTATCGTCTGATTATAAAAGCGTTGTTGGACAAACATAATCTGTTTTAGGAACACCTGCTTCCGCTATTTCCTTAAATCCTCCGGTTACATCGCTAAAATTATCAAATCCCCTTTGTTTTAAAATTGAAGCTGCTATCATGCTCCTGTAGCCTCCTGCACAATGAAGGATAAACGGCTTATCTTTAGGTAGCTCTGCCAGGTGCTCGTTTATTTGATTAAGCGGAATATTTACAGCTCCAATAACATGTTCTGAATCAAATTCACTTTTTTTCCTCACATCAATCACCGGAAAATTATTATATATATCTTTAAACTGTCCTGCGGTGATTCTTTGCACAATATCTGTTTCTTTACCAGATCTTTTCCATGTCTCAAATCCGCCTTCAAGGTATCCTATAGTATGGTCATACCCTACTCTGGATAACCTTATCATGGCCTCTTCTTCCCTACCCGGTTCTGTAACAAGAAGCATCTCCTGTTTAATATCAGGTATAAGCTCTCCTACCCACATTGCAAAATTACCGTCCAGCCCAATATTAATACTGTTAGGGATAAAACCTTTGGCAAATTGGGCAGGATCGCGGGTATCCAGAATTAATGCCTGTGTTTCATTAGCTGCTGCTTCAAAGGCTTCAGCATCCAGTGGCCGTTTTGCTTTTTCCATTACCTCGTCCAGGCTATCATAGCCTTTAATGTTCATCAGCACATTTTTAGGGAAATATCCGGGAGGCACTGTAAGTCCTGTAAGCAGTTCTTTTACAAACTCATCTTCGGTCATATCGGCCCGTAGTGCATAGTTAGTCTTTTTCTGATTGCCTAAAGTGTCGGTAGTTTCTTTACTCATCATTTTTCCGCAGGCACTCCCGGCACCGTGGTTAGGATATACAATAAGATTATCTGAAAGAGGCATTATTTTATTGCGTAGTGAATGATATAACAGCCTTGCCAGTTTGTCCTGGGTAAGATCGGAAATAACATGCTGTGCCAAATCAGGTCGTCCTACATCGCCAATAAACAAAGTATCGCCTGTAATTATACCATGCTCCCTGCCTATCTCATCTGTTAAAAGATAAGTGGTACTCTCCATAGTATGCCCGGGAGTATGTATTGCCTTTACTTTGCATTTACCTATGTAAAATTCCTGCCCGTCTTCTGCCACTATTGCTTCAAAACCCGGCTTTGCGGTAGGGCCATAAACTATCTGAGCGCCTGTTTTAGCTTTAAGGTCTAAATGCCCGCTTACAAAGTCAGCATGAAAATGGGTTTCAAATACATATTTAATTTTTGCATTGTCTTTATTTGCCTTATTAATATAAGGCTGTACCTCACGCAGCGGATCGAACACTGCTGCCTCGCCATTGCTTTCTATATAGTATGCTGCGTGTGCAAGGCATCCGGTATAAATTTGTTCTACTTTCATAATAAATGGTTTTTAATTCAGGATAAAAATATAACCCTCTGATAAGTTGAGCAGTAACAAAAGTTACATTCAATAAGAGGTAAAATTATATCTAACAGCT
>CAMPIZ010000279.1 GCA_946886675.1 uncultured Flavobacterium sp. | reverse complement strand
TAATCCCGGCAAGTTTAAAATAAAACTCGGGTTTATAAAAACACCGGCAAGTGGCCGGGGGTTTAGTTTGAAATGGCTGGCAGGTTTTTAATCCTGTGAAACACTTCCTCCGGAAGATGTTTGTTTGTTAAGTTTTTCAGGAGTGCTTACATAATATATATGGCCTCCGCTTGATGCCTGAGCAGAAAGCTCGTTGGCAGGGTTTACAGTTGTGTGGCTTCCGCTTGATGCTTCAGAGTCTACATAGCTGGCAGTTAAATCTTTGGCAGTTATGTGACTTCCGCTTGAAGAATCAGTTTCAAATCTGTCTGTTTTTCCTCTCACAGTAAGATGGCTGCCACTGCTGGAGTCACTTTTAAGCGACTTTACGTCTACGTCTACTTCAAGATGGCTACCACTGCTGGTTGAAAGATCCAGTGATTCTCCTTTAATAGTGTTTTTACTTGTTATGCTGGAACCGCTGGAAGACTCGATACTTTTAACAGACGGCATAGTAACAATAACTTTTTTAGAGCTTGCTTTTCTTATATTAACATCAGACGATATAACCAATTCTCCTTTGCTTACCTCAGTCTTTATATGTTCCTGAAGATTATCGTCTGCTTCGACAGTTATAGATTTTTCTGCCTTCTGTTCAATTATAACTTCAAGGCCGTTGCTGGCTGATACAGATGTAAAATCGGCATCGGCATTTCTTTTTTGTGTTACCACGTTACCGCTGCCCCGCACCTCTATGCCACAGGAAGCGAGTAGCAATGCAGTTACTGCTGCAATTACTATTTTGGTTATGTGTACTATAATTCTTGTCATAATTGTTGGTTTAATAGGTTTTATTCTGTTACTGTAGTTTTTACTCTAAGGGTTGTGTTTTTATTAAGTTTAATAGTGTCTGCAGAAATGTATACAGTATCTTTTTCATTGGTTAGTACAAACTCTGCTTTTGTTACACCACTCTCTTCTTCCTGTTCTTCCTCAGGGCAATCCAGACATACCATTTCTTCATCTTTTAACTGATAAATATGGTTTTCATCAGTATACGGAATATAAAATCCGGAATAGCCGCCCCTATGGTAGTGCCTTATACTCTTATCTGCATATACAATGCTTCCTTCCTGAAGGTAAACAAAGACCTTTACTTTTTGATTCCTGAATTTATTGGAAATATCAGTTAGCAAATAATTGTCTAAAATTAAATTATTTCCTTGTAATTCAAAATGATAGTCAATTTTTTCTGCTCTTTTTCTTGCTTCATTAATTGATCTTCCTTCTGCAGTTTTTTCAATCTGTACATAAGGTTCACCGTCAGTTTTCATAAAATACAGTTCCAGGTTGTTGCTGTATATTACATCATTTTCAGTAGAATCCTGCGTTATAAGAAACTCACGGTTATTATCTACTGTCTTGGCAAAATATTCATTATGGGTAAACTTTACAAACAGTGTATCATTTTTTGTAAGATATAGTTGCTCATTTTTCATGGTTTTTCCATCATAACCAAACTCTGAAGCCTGCTTTACACTAATGTATATAATAAATGCTACCGAGATAAGCCATACTGCTACCAATGTATATTTTGTAATGTTACCTATAGGTCTTAAATTATCTACAAGGATTTTTAAACCTAAAAGGAAAAGGAAGAAAACCGGTATACCTGCTGCCAGCAGCCCTAATATAGATAGCACCCATACAGGAACATCGGTATGATTAAAAATCATTTCATAATGATAGAATGGTGAATCGGGATCCTGTAATCCTGATGAAAATAACATTACAAATGAGAAGATAACTATACCACCTAATGCTACAGCAGAAAATACAGTAATAAGTGCGCCTATAACTTTCGCCAGTGCTTTAAATATTGCCATGAAAACACTGCCTAATCCGTTTCCCAGTCTCTCAGCCCCGGTTTTAGCATTAGCACTAATCTTATCATAATCTACATTCTGGATTTTTGAGGAAATATTATCTATCTCCTCACGAACCTTTTTTTCGATATTCGAAATATTTATAGGTTCGCCGGTCATTTCCAGTTTTTCTGTAGTGGTTATGGCTTTTGGTATTAATATCCATAACAGGATATAAACCAATAAGCTTGATCCGAACGAAATGAATAATGATACAATAAATATTATCCTTATCCATAGTGGGTCTATCCTAAAGTAATGGGCTATACCGGCACAAACACCTGCAATCATACTTCTGTCACCATCGCGATAAAATTTCTTAGGCCTCACAGGGTTATACCCTGGAGGATAATAGGTATTTTGCGCACCGGTAGTTTCTTCGTCTATTTTATAATCTTCCGGCTGTCCCATTATAGCAATAACTTCCTCAATTTCTCTAACGCCAACAACCTGTTTGTCATTTTTAAGTTTTTCGGACAAGAGTTCTGCAATCCTGCTTTCGATGTCATTCATTATCTCTTCTTTGCCATCAGGTGAAAGAGATCGCTTTATAGCATCAAAATAGCGGTTTAATTTTTGATAGGCATTCTCATCTATATGAAAGAAAAAGCCTCCTAAATTTATACTTACTGTTTTGTTCATGGCTATTAGTTTTGACTTGTTATTATGTTTACTGCGTCGGACAGTTCTGTCCAGGTGTTACTTAGTTCTTTTAAAAATTCTTTTCCTTCATCGGTTAATCCATAATATTTTCTGGGTGGGCCCGATGTTGATTCTTCCCAACGATAGCTAAGAAGCCCATCGTTTTTTAGTCTCGTGAGCAGGGGGTAAACTGTACCCTCTACTACCAGCAGCTTTGCGTTTTTAAGGGTATCAAGAATTTCTGAAGTGTAAGCATCCTTGCTTTTTAAAACCGATAGGATACAAAATTCCAGTACTCCCTTACGCATTTGCGCTTTTGTGTTTTCAATGTTCATAGACTCCTGTTTTTAATTTTGAACTGTTCATTTTTTGATTGATGATTGATGATTGATGATTGATTTGGCTGATTATTTTATTCTTTCCTGCATATCGTTTATGTACTTTAAAGCCTCCAGATACATATCGTTTATTTCCGGATTTTCTCTGTCAGTGCTTTTACCATTATAACTTATTACAATAACCGGTTTATTTTTTGAATCATTTTTGGCCTCCAGTTTAAAACCGTCTTTTTTGTACATCACATACCCGTTTTTAGAAAGGCTGTCTATATGGGTCATGTCTTCATTTAGTTTTACGTACCCTGTTATTTCTGTTTCAATATTTTTAAAAGGAGTTTTCTCTGTTTGCCTTAGTTCTACTACGCCATTTTCATTAGATGTATAGCTAAACTTCTTTTTAAAAGTATCATTACAGGAGGTAAGACTCAGTAAAGTGATTATTATCAATGCAATACGTTTCATATCTGGCTGTTTGTTGTACTTCGTCTGTAATGGTA
>CAMPIZ010000278.1 GCA_946886675.1 uncultured Flavobacterium sp. | reverse complement strand
AAACTACCATTTTTCAATGAAAAAAACTTTACTTTTAGGATTATTGGCTTTTGCCGGGTTTACAGCAAATGCTCAATTACCTTCAGGATCTCAGGCACCTGATTTTACTGCTACAGATATTAATGGTAACACTCATAAGCTATCAGATTATCTGGCTGCCGGAAAAACAGTTGTTCTTGATGTTTCGGCTACATGGTGTGGCCCATGCTGGCAGTTTCACTCTGCACACATTCTTGCAAACCTTCATAACACATACGGACCATGGGGTTCTGAAGAAATAGTTGTGCTTTTTGTGGAAGGTGATCCTGCTACAAGCATTAATAACTTAAATGGTATTAATGAAACAGGAACTCCTCCAACTCAGGGTAACTGGGTTAAAAACACTCCATATCCAATTATTGACAGTGCTGAAATTGCTGATTTATATCAAATTGCTTATTTCCCTACTCTATACAGAATATGCCCAAGCGGAATTGTAACAGAAATGCAGCCTGCAGCTACAGGTACTCTTGCAACTGCTATAAGTGGTGATTGCGGTCAAATTAACGGAGCAGAGAACCATGTTATGGCAGAATATGCTACTAACCTAAGACTGTGTGACGGAGGTTCGGAAGGAACTCAGCCTGTAACAGTTAAATTTAAAAATAACGGTGTTAACACTATAACTTCAGCCACTCTTTCAATTAAAAAAGACGGAACTGTAATTGCAAGCCAGCCATTTACCGGTCTTAATATAGCTCCTTATGCATCTGCCTTAGTTACTGTTCCGGATGTTTCCTTTACTGAAGACGGAGCCTATGAGGCAGAGTTAACCCTGATAAACGGTGAAGAACCGGCATTATGGTGGGCTAAGAAAAAAGATCTTGCTGTAGAAGAAGGTGCAACTACATCTAATAACATTACAGTTAATGTATACACTGACAACTATCCGGGAGAAATAAGCTGGAACATTAGAAACAGTGCCGGTGACGTTGTTGCTAACGGAGGTCCTTACCAGGAAGGTAATGATGACCAATGGGGCGGTGGCGGACCTGACGCTAACACTACCATAACTGAATCTGTAACATTACCTGACGGAACTGACTGTTATACAATAGAGCTTGTTGATGCTTTTGGTGACGGATGGAGCCTTGGTAATACAATTCATGGAGTTGGAGTTTACAACCTTGAAGGGCATGTTTACTCAATTATTACAGAAGACTTAGCGTTTGGTAACGGTACTGATACAGGCAGTACATTTTCTAAGTACAGTGCATTCAGCACAAACGGTACTTTAGGTAATGAAACTTTTGATACTGAAGCTTTCAGAATTTATCCTAACCCAACAAACGGAATACTTAATTTCGCAACTCAGGAAACAGTTAGCCTTACAGTTACAGATATGACTGGAAAAACAGTATTTACTGCTCAGAATATCAACAACGGAGACGCTGTTAACCTTAACACTTTACAAACAGGTATGTACATCGCTAAGATAAAAGGTGCTACTGCTGAAAAAGTAGAGAAGATTGTTATAAAATAAGGTTTTACAAAACTAAACCTACAAAATAAGAAGCTATCGGGAACTGTACTGTTTCCGATAGCCTTTTTGCTTAAATAGTAATAGCTTAAATGTTAAAATTTACATCATGAAAAAAATTATTCTTTTTGCAGGCCTGCTTGTTAGCAGTCTTGTTAGTGCACAGATTACAGCCACCGGTAATGGAGATACAATAGAAGATGGCGACGTGTTTACTTTTACCGAATTGGGCGGTGTTAATGAAGAGGAAGCCATATTAAATTTAGTAGTAACTAATAATACAGAGGCTGCTATAAAAACGAGGCTTCGTATGGAGTCCATTACAAATGCTGACGGAACTGAAGTACAGTTTTGTTTTGGTATCCAATGCCATTATGATGTTACAGAAGGTGGTGTAGTACCTGCAGGTGTTAGTTCTGTTGATCTTGCACCGGGAGAATCAAGCAATGAAGATGGCCACTTTTTAAATAATAACTCAGGAATTAACAATACCCAACCTGTAGAGTACGTTATCTCTGTAATACAGGTAGACGAGAATGGTGCAATTATAGGTGAACCGGTAGTAACGTTTACTTATAAGTATCAGCCTGAAATGAGCCTTGAAGATTTTACAAACCTTCAAAATATGGGTATTACAGTAAATAATACTTTAGTTAAAGATCTTTTTAATATCAACTCAAATGTAAATGCTGCTTTACAGGTTTACAGCCTTAATGGCCAGCTTGTAAAAAATGCTGATGTTAAAACCGGTGCTCAGTCATTCGACCTTTCAGTTTTAAATACCGGAGTTTATATCGCAAGATTTACTACGGAAGAGAACAAAACATCCCAAATTAGGATCGTAAAAAATTAATTGCAGTTTCTGTATAACACACGGATTATCAAATGAAACGTTTTATTCTATTATTCTCTTTTATTTCACTGGCACTAACATCGTGTACTTCAGATTATACGATCCTGGAATCTATTGATTCTATCATCCTGACTGTCGACAGCTCTGTAAAGCAAACAGGTGAAACAGTTACTTTTACAGTAACAAATTCAGATAATGAAGACCTTACTGAGCTTGTTGATATATATGTTAATGGTGAAGTGATTGAAGGAAACACATTTACATCAGAAACAGTGGGCAACTTTGAGGTGAAAGCTGTATACTCAGGTATTGAATCTGATCCGCTTACTATATATTTTCACGATGGTACAGAAATTAACTTTGTTAAGCGGGTACTTATAGAGGATTATACAGGTACATGGTGTGGATTTTGCCCTAGAGTGGCACATGCTATAGAGCTTGTAAAAGCTCAAACCGATAAGGCTGTGGCAGTAGCCATTCACAGGCCTACATCTAATCCGGCCAGCCTTAACTACGACCCATATAACTATGATGCCTCTGAGCTTGAAGCATTACTGGATGCTGCGGGCTACCCTAAAGGTTATCTAAACAGGATGACTTTGTGGACAGTGCCGGAGCCTAATAATATAGCCCAGGCAATAAATCTAACTCAGGGAGTGAATCCTAAACTGGGCCTTGCCCTTAGCCCTGTTGTAGATAACGGAAATATATCTATAGATGTAAGCGTTAAATTTGGTAAAGATTTTAATAATATCAGGCTTGTGGTTTATGTACTTGAAAACGGACTTGTTTATGAGCAGCATAATTATACTGAATATTATGGAGGCGAATCTGTTATTGAGGAGTTTGATCATCATCATGTATTAAGGGCATGCCTTACTCCTATTTTAGGTGAGGATATAACCGGCGAAACAACAATAGCAAACACTTACACAAAAACATTTAATGTTGCTGTTCCTGCCAATGTAGAAAATGCTGCAAACCTTGAGTTTGTTGCTTTTGTGGTTGATG
>CAMPIZ010000277.1 GCA_946886675.1 uncultured Flavobacterium sp. | reverse complement strand
CCTTATTTACTATACTTTTAGTCTTTTACCATTAACTTTTGTTACAAATTTAATACTACTTTTACATCAAAATTTTGTGCCAAATTTATGAAAAGATTTCTCTTACCGGTACTAATATCAGTAATGGCAGTATTAAACGGCTGTTCTTCTGCAAAACAAATTGAAGCGTTAAAGCCTGAACCGGGTAACACCACAACTGTTGCTTATGAGACTACTACGTCATTCATAAGCCTTCCCGTAACTATTACCCTTAATGACATTGAAAGTCAGCTAAACAAAATGCTTACCGGGCTTGTTTATGAAGACAACAACATAAACGATGATGATATAGCTCTTAAAATCTGGAAAACTGCACCTATAAAATTCAGTGAGCAAAACGGAAAACTGCAATCTGTTGTACCTATAAAAATTAATGCAAGAGTAAGATATGGAACATCGGCACTGGGGTTTGATCTTAAGGACACACGCGAGTTCGATCTTAATGCGGTAGTTACTTTTAACAGTAAAGTAGGGCTTACCAACTGGAAGCTAAATACTATTACCACAATTGAAAGCCTTAAATGGCAAGAAACACCTACCATAACCATAGGAAATCAAAAAATAGCCATTACTTATCTTATTAATCCGGCAATAAAAATATTTAAGTCAAAGATTGAAAATATGCTAGATCAGTCACTGGCAAAAGCGACTGATTTTAAGCCACAGGTGCTAGACGCACTGGAAAAACTAAGCACTCCGTTTTTAACCAGCGAAGTTTATGAAGCCTGGTTTAAGCTAACTCCGGTAGAACTTTATGTTACAGACGCAAAGCTTTCTAAAAAACAGATTACCATGGAAATGGGGCTTAAGTGCAGCATGCAGACTATGATAGGCGAAAAACCGCAAAACACATTTAAGAAAGAAACTGTTGTATTAAAACCGGTTGCAAAAATGCCGGACAACCTCAACGTTGTTGTAGCAGGTATATCTACTTATGAAAGCGCATCCAAAATAATTACTAAAAACTTTCAGGGACAGGAATTCAGTTCCGGAAAACGAAAGGTCGTGGTAAACAAAGTGGATTTGTGGCATAAAGATGGTAAAATGATTATAGCCCTAAATATGTCAGGAAGCATTAACGGTACAATATATCTTTCAGGCTATCCAAGTTATAATGCCACTACAAAAGAAATTTACTTTGATAAGCTGGATTATGTCCTGGACACAAAGAGTGTACTTATGAAAACCGCCAACTGGCTTGCAGAAGGCATTGTTTTAAGAAAAATACAGGAAAACTGCAGATACTCCATACAGCCCAATCTTGATGAAGGCAAAAAGAATATTCAGCCTTACCTTAGCAATTACTCCCCTATGCCGGGAATATTTGTAAACGGGACACTAAACGATTTTGAGTTTGAAAAAGTTGAACTCACAGATAATGCTATAATTGCTTTTATAAAGACAACAGGCAAAATGGATATAAAAATAAACGGCCTTAAATAGGCCGTTTTATTTTATTGTTCTTCTTTAGCACTCAGCTTCTTTTTTCTGAGCTTGTATATAGCATATCCCACAAGCCCTACCAACAGGTACGGAAAAATCATAAGGTATACAATACCATCATTAACCGCTTCAGGCTTTATCCCGCTATCACTGCTTTCCAGTGCAGCCCTGCACATAGCACACTGCGCCTCTGCATTCAATGAGGATAGCAGCAGGAGTAATAACAGCATTATTTTATTCAATCGCATCTTCATCATTCATCATTAATTAATAACATAATAAGGAGATATCATAAGATACACAATTACACCCGTTACAGCTACATACAGCCACATAGGGTAAGTAATACGTGCCAGCTTTCTATGCCTTACAAAGCTTTTGGAAAGCGCCCTTACATAAGTAATAAGCACAAAAGGTATAATTATAACTGAAAGCACAATATGAGTAAACAGGATAAAATAGTATAGATATCTTATACTGCCAATTGCTGCTTCCTCGGCAGCATCCCTTATACCATCATGATTAACGTCTCCAAAAATTGTAGTATCAGATGTCATGTGATATGCCACATACATAGCCAGGAAAAGACATGAAAGTGTGATAGCAAACTTCATAAGGTTTTCATGCAGTTTTTGTTTACCACGCCTTATAGCCATAACAGAAACCACAAGCACTACCGCTGTTAATCCATTAATACCTGCATATATGGGAGGTAAGAAATACAATGGCTCTACATCATAACCTAATTTTCTAAGGTTTACTCCAAATAACAAAGCAACCACAAGTGGTATGGCTACCGAAAGGATTATTATCCAAACTCTGTACTTTTTTTCAGTGCTTTCTGCAGCAGCATCTATATTACTCATCAAGTAGCTTTTTAATATCTTCTTTAATTGCTTTTATTCCTTCATCCTCAAGTCCGTCATAATACGTAATTGCATTTCCGTATTGATCTTTTCTGCTCCTTATAACACCATCTTTATCTACAAGGGCAAACATCCCGGAATGTTCAAACCCTCCCGGCGCTTTGTTATTTGACCCCGCATAGAGGTTAAAGCCTTTATAAGAAAGATTATGTATGTATTCCCTGTCGCCCGTTAAAAAATGCCAGTTATAGTGTTTTACACCCAATTCCTCGGCATGTTTTTTTAAAACCTGTGGGGTATCATATTCAGGATTAATAGTTATAGAAGCTATTCCAAACTTTGGATTGCCATAAAATTCTTTTTGAAGTTCCAGCATATTCTGATTCATAACAGGGCAGATTGTAGGGCATGTGGAAAAGAAAAACTCAACTACATATACTTTACCCAGATAATCTTTATCAGATATTTTTTTACCATTCTGGTCGGTCAGCTCAAAAGAAGGCACAGGACCTATTTCCACAAGGTCTGATTTTTTAAAATGATCTACAATTTTAGGAACAGCCCATATCCCGAAAATCAGAATAATGAATGATATACCTATATATGACTTATTTTTCATTGTGATTAAATTTCTCTTTTAACTCCTTTTGCTGTATTCTTTTTAAGAGCAAGGCGGTATTCACGCAGGAGTATTTTTACATCATCAGTCATCTCGTTATGCAGTTCTGCAGCAGAAAAAGTATTGTAACCGTCTAAAAAGTCTTTGCCTTTACCTTGTTTACCTTCTCCGTTACGACCTCGAAGATTTCTTTCTTTATCAATTATATAAACATAAAATGAGCCTTGGTCACTGTCTAATGGCTGCCTGGTTTGTAATGAAGCATGAAAAGCAGCGATTTGCTCCGGTGATGCAAACAGGAACTTCCACCCGGATAGGTCGGCCATAACGGAAAGGTCGGTTATCACCTGTTTTACCTCTTCCTCATGTCCTTCCGGCACACGCATAACCATTTGAAAATCGGTAAATTCACGATACTTATTGTTGATTTTTTGATTAAGGTTAAAC
>CAMPIZ010000276.1 GCA_946886675.1 uncultured Flavobacterium sp. | reverse complement strand
GATAAAAAGTTTTTAACTGTTACTCACAGCAGCGAATATCCCTAAGCCGCAACTGTATAGAAACTTCACCATTCCACTCATTCTCTTCAACAGAATAAACAGCATCAAAAGGTTCATTTTTGCAGGCAAGATCTTTTTTTGCAGCAAGTCCAAAACCTATAGCACCATATCCTGCAGAATCACCCTGTTTAACAAAAAGCCTCAGATGGTCTTCATCGGCACCGATAGGTTTGCCATAACCAGTATCCATCAGCTGTCTGCTTAAAAAAACAGGTGTCATATTTCCCGGGCCAAAAGGCTCAAACTGTTTAAGTATCCTGAAAAATTTCGGTGTAATATCAGCAAAGTTTATTTCTGCATCAACCTGTACTTCGGGTATTAGAAGTTCGGGCGCTATTGTTGCTGAGACCACCTCTTCAAACTTTTGCTTAAACCCGTCAAACTGTTCCTGTTTAAGGGTAAGCCCGGCGGCATACATGTGTCCGCCAAACTGTTCAAGGTGTGCTGCACAGGCATCGAGTGCATTATAAATATCAAAATCCTTAACCGAACGTGCCGAAGCCGCCAGTTTATCGCCGCTTTTTGTAAATACCAGTGTAGGCCTGTAGTAGGTTTCCGTAAGGCGTGAGGCTACAATGCCTATAACGCCTTTATGCCAGTTTTCGTTAAATACCACCGTGGTAAAACGCTCCTGCTCACTATTTGTCTCTATCTGTAAAAGGGCTTCGGCAGTAATCTGCTTATCAAGGCCTTTCCTGTCAGTATTAAGTTCCTCAATATGGGCAGCAAATTCTTCAGCCTGCTCCAGGTTAAACTCCGTTAGCAGTTCAACAGCCTTATTGCCGTGATAAATACGCCCCGCAGCATTAATGCGCGGCGCAATAATAAAAACTACATCACTTATGGTAAGCTTTTTCTTTTTTACATTCTGAATCAACGCTTTTATACCCGGCCTGGGGAAAGTATTGATAATATCAAGCCCAAAAGTTGCCAGCACACGGTTCTCACCCGTTATGGGTACAATATCAGCAGCTATGGCAGTAGCCACCAGATCAAGATAGGTTGCCAGGCCATCTATTGTCTGTCCCCTATTTTGAGCCAGAGCCTGAATAAGTTTAAAGCCTATTCCACAGCCGCAAAGTTCATCATAAGGATAACTGCAGTCTTCCCGCTTAGGATCTAAAACTGCTACAGCATCAGGTAATTCATTACCGGGGCGGTGGTGATCACAAATAATAAAGTCAATACCACACTCTTTTGCATATTCTACCTTATCAATTGATTTGATGCCGCAATCCAGGGCTATAATAAGTGTGATGTTGTTATCGTGCGCAAAATCTATACCTGCAAACGAAACCCCATAGCCCTCAGCATACCTGTCAGGTATATACGTTGCCACATTAGGATAAAAAGACCTTAGATATGATGAAACCAGCGAAACAGCAGTAGTACCATCCACATCATAATCACCAAATACCAAAATGTTCTCACCCGCAGCATTAGCCTTTTCTATACGCACCACTGCCTTGTCCATATCTTTCATAAGATAAGGATCGTGTAGGTCGCTTAGCTTAGGACGGAAAAAATTCTTAGCTTCTTCAAAAGTTTCAATACCACGTTGTACCAGTAACGAAGCAATAACCTCATCCACCTGAAGTGCATCGGCTAAGTGTTTAACTTTATCAGAATTGGGTTTTGGTTTTAAGTTCCAGCGCATAAATTTCTTCTTGATAAAAAGAGTAAAAACCTTAATCTTTCTTCTTTTTTTCAGTTTTTGTAAGCCCGCCCACAATAACCACAATTTCACCTTTTGGCTCTTTTTTGGTAAAATGTTCAAGTACTTCTATAGCAGTCCCACGCACTGTTTCTTCATGCAGCTTACTTAGCTCACGCGATACGGATACAGGCCTGTCCTCTCCAAAATACTGTATAAACTCACCAAGGGTTTTAACCAGTTTGTGTGGCGAGATATAAAAAATCATGGTACGGGTTTCTTCGGCAAGGGCTAAAAAGCGGGTTTGCCTTCCCTTTTTATCCGGTAAGAAACCTTCAAAAACGAACTTATCGTTTGGCAGTCCGCTATTTACCAATGCAGGCACAAAAGCAGTTGCGCCGGGCAGGCATTCTACAGGTATATTGTTTTCTACACAGGCGCGTGTAAGTAAAAATCCGGGGTCGGAAATAGCAGGTGTCCCCGCATCTGAAATCAGGGCAATGGTTTCCCCCGCCTGCAGCCGTTTCACTATATTCTCCACAGTTTTGTGCTCGTTGTGCATGTGATGGCTCTGCATGTGTGTGGGAATCTCAAAATGTTTCATGAGTTTGCCGCTGGTACGGGTATCTTCCGCCAATATAAGGTCGGCTTCCTTAAGCACCTTAATAGCCCTGAAAGTCATATCTTCCAGGTTACCGATAGGTGTAGGTACTATATACAGTTTACCCATTAAGCAAATCTTTTCTCCACAAGCTGAAAGAAACGCTCTTCATAGTCTTCTTTCCCCTGCCAGTTATTGTAATCAGGCTTCACAAGATCTTCTATAAAGTTTTTTGCCTCCTCATAGTTGTCAATAGTGTTAAGCTGAGAGATAACACGATTAAGATCGTCACTACTGCCTCCAAAAAGGTGCTTCTCAAACGCAATGCGGTCATTAAGCCCCAGTGTTATGGTTTTGGCAAATTTATCATTAAGCGATTTAGGAGATGATGATGTTTTGTCATCCTTAGGCTCCTCTTTTTTATCTTCTGCTTTTGGCGTTTCTTTTACAGGCTCTTGTTTAGGTTCTTCCTTAGTTTCAGCTTTAGGCTCTTCCTTCGGTTTATTTTCAAAATCCGATTTCTTTACAAACTCAGGTTCTTTATAATCATGAAAGTCTTCAAGGCCTATTGGCTTTTTCTCTTCTTTTTTAGGTTCTTCTGGTGCCGGCTTTCTTTCAAAAGCAAATTCAAACTCAATATCAGATTCTTCAACTTCTACATCCTTATCCGGCTCTATGGTAATCATCTCTGCGTCAGCAGCGCCTGCCTCCTCTTCTTCCGTGCTATCCTGCTCTTTTTCATAAACCGCCGCAGCCGATTCTTCCATAGTCTTAAGCTCCTCTTCCGGCTTTTCTACCTCAACTTTTTGCTCAGGCTCGTCGCTTTTCTTAGTGTCTTTTTCGGGTTCACCCTTATCCTCTTTATCTTCCTCTTTATCTGATTTATCAGTATCAGCTTCTTTAGCGGTTTTTTATTCAGGCTTTTGTCTGCTTTGGTTTCTTCCGTCTTATCCTCTTTTACAGATTCTTCCGCTTTGCCTTTTTCATCTTTTTTATCGGTTTTTACAGGCTCTTCTGTTTTGGCTTCATTTATATCTTTCTTTTCTCCGGCCTCTTCATCTGTCCCATATATCTCTTCCAGCTTCCCTTCGGCAGATGCATACCCTATCGTAGGCTTTATA
>CAMPIZ010000275.1 GCA_946886675.1 uncultured Flavobacterium sp. | reverse complement strand
ATCTATAAGTACCCTGTCTGCTTTTTCATGCAGTTTTTTTATAACCTTTGTACTGTCAATAATTCTGTACTCTATATTAAAAGCGCTGTTTCTCTTTGCTCTTAGTTTAAGTTGTTTCAGCTTACTTTCATATAAGTCCATGGCAATAAGCTGGCCTTTATTTTCCATAAGGGAGGCCATGTGCAGGGTTTTACCTCCGGCACCCGCGCAGGTATCTACTACACGCATGCCCGGCTCTACATCCAGAAATCTTGCTACAAGCTGAGACGATGCATCCTGTACTTCAAAAAGGCCATCTTTAAATGCTTGTGTCAGGAATACGTTTGCACGTTCCTTAAGTACAAGCGCATCCGGGTAATCTTTTATAAATTCTGTTTCAATATCGCTGTCCATTAATATGGAGCGCAGTTTTTCCTTTGTAGTTTTCAGGGTATTTACCCTAAGTATAACCTGTGCCTGCTCATTTTGTGCGGCAAGCTCTTTTTCCCATTTCTTTTCGCCAAGCTCTTTAACACCCAGTTCATCCATCCAGTCTGGTATCGACTCACGGAATTTCCTTATTTTGGATAGCTCATCAAAACGCCCTTTTATACGGCGTACCGGAGTATTCTCAAAATATTTCCAGTCTGGTAGGTTATAGCCGCGAAGCACTGCCCATACGGCAAATACCCTCCATAGATTATCTCTGTCATAAGGCTCTTTAACCTCTGCAATTTCTGCATACAGGCGTTTCCAGCGTACTATTTCATATATGGTTTCGGCAACAAATTTTCTGTCGTGGCTTCCCCAGCGTTTATCCTTCTTTAAAGCTCTTGCCACAACTTTATCGGCATATTCCCCCTCATTAAAAATCGCATTAAGGGAGTCTATAACGGTAAAAACTAAATTTCTGTGTAATCTCATCTTCGTGAATTGAAGCTGCAAAGGTATTGATTTTTTAGGAGATATTTTTCAGTGGTTTTGGCTACCGGTTTTATACCTGTCTAAAAATTCACTTGGCGTTTCACCTGTTTTCTTTTTAAAGAGGCGTGAAAAATAAGCGTAATCTTCATAGCCCAGCATTTCTGCAATTCGCGCAAAGTTTCCCTGTTGCATTATAAGCTCTTTTTTTGCTTCAAGCAATATGCGGTCCAGTATTATATCTGTAGCTGTTTTTCCAGCCACCGCCTGTGTTATACGGTTAAGGTGCTTCGGGCTCATGTGCATCATTTCGGCATAAGCAGCAGGAGATTTTACAGTGGCATAGTACAGGTTTACTAAACTCTCCAGTTTTAAAAATCGGCTATAATACCTGCCATGAGTATCTAATGAAACTACCGAATTTTGTTCTGCATAAAGCCGGGTACATTCTATATAAACATGTTGTACAAGGTTTATTATTTTATGCTTTTTAAGAATTTCATCTTTTTCGTTTTCAAGCAGTATGCGCTTAAACATAGCTGTAATGTCAATAAAAGCTTCATCTTTAACATGAATACTGGGAGAACTGTGCATGCTGTAAAAAAACGGAAAATTATTTATTCTGTTTTGGGTATAGTACAAATCATAAAATGCCTGCGTATGGAAAAATATATAACCCTTTGTATCAGATGATAGTTCCCAGTGGTGTGTTTGTCCCGGATTTAGGAAGAAAAGACTGCCTGGTTTCACATCATAAACTGTAAAATCTATTTCATGTATTCCTGTGCCATGTGTAAATAGTATGGCTAGGTAAAAATTATGCTTATGTGGCAGCGAAATATCTTTATGGCTGGTAACAAGGTGGTCTTCCAGTGTATTAATATAAAAATCTTCAAGTCCTGTTTGTTTAAACTGGCTTATATCCAGAATAGCTGCTTTCTTCATGACTACATTAATATGTCCTAAAAGTACAAATTATTGCGTATATAGGCTATTGCTTTAATACCTATAGGTGTAGTAAATTTGTAATAAAAAAACAATGTCACGATTAACCGATATATTTGAAGAAAAATGTCCGAAATGTGGAGAAGGTAAAGTGTTTGAAAAAAAAGGGAATCCACTTCTTTTTCAAATGCCAAAAATGTATGAGCATTGCAGCTGCTGTAACCCTAAGTTTGAGCGTGAGCCGGGATATTTCTTTGGCTCTATGTATGTAAGCTATGCTCTGGCTATTGCTGAAATGGCAGGGGTGTTTATTATAACCTACTTTTTATTTGCATTAAGTTTTCCACAAATAGTTGTAACCATAGGCATATTGGCATTCTTACTTAGTACGTTTAACTTCAGGCTTTCACGTATGCTTTGGATTTATATGTTTGACGGAAGAAAAAAAGAAAGTAAGGTTTAAGTAAAATATAAACATTTCTTTAAAACTTCCCCATACTTAAAATTGTTAATTTAGGGCTTTAAATCTCTTATATGAAAAAAAGCCTTTTACTCTTACTTATAATATTTCTTGCTGCCTGCAAAAGTGACAGGAAAACCACACAAGCATCATTTACTACTGTGGAAGCAGACACATTGTTTACAGATAGTATAAGCATAAGGGCTATAGCTATAGACAGCAACAGAGTGTGGTATGCCGGTAGCCGCGGCAAATATGGTTATGTACCGCTGGGCAAAGGAAAATCTTTTAATGGGGTAGTGGCACAGGATAGCGTTTTACCGGGATTCAGGGCTATTGCCCAAACTGCGGAATTTATATACATACTTAATGTGGGTACTCCGGCACAGTTATACAAAATATCCAAGGATGGTAAGCAGAATAAAATGGTTTATACCGAAACCGGTGAAAAAGTATTTTATGATGCCATACAGTTTTATAATGATAATGAGGGCATAGCGATGGGAGACCCAACAGATGGGTGCCTCTCTGTGATTGTTACACGCGATGGTGGGGAAAGCTGGTCTAAACTACCTTGTGATGCCTTGCCTGCCACAGAAGATGGTGAAGCTGCCTTTGCGGCAAGTAATACAAATATTGTGGTAAAAGGCGACAAAACCTGGATAGTATCGGGCGGAAAAAAATCAAGAGTATTTTATTCAGGAGACAGGGGTAGGTCCTGGGAAGCTTTCGATACGCCTGTAATTCAGGGAACAGAATCTCAGGGTATTTACTCGGTTGATTTTTATAATGAGAAAATAGGATTTGCCGTAGGCGGGGATTATACAAAGCCGGAAATGAATGATGCAAACAAGATAAGGACAACTAACGGAGGCACTAAATGGATAACCCTTGCAGATAAAGAGGAGTTTGGTTATGCATCATGCGTGCAGTTTGTTCCTGATGGTGAAGGTTATGAGCTGGTGACAATAGGCCCTTCCGGATTATTCTATTCTTTTGATATGGGTAAAACCTGGAAAAAGATATATGACTGTACTACATTGCATACACTTAAATTTGCCGACAGCAAAACAATAATTGCTGCAGGTGAAGGTAAAATAGTAAGACTTCGTTTAAAATAAAAAAACTGTAGGGCATTCCTAC
>CAMPIZ010000274.1 GCA_946886675.1 uncultured Flavobacterium sp. | reverse complement strand
TCTTATTTCTGCAGGAGAAGCGAATCCTGAATGGGGAGCTTACTGGCGTTTAAGGCCATTACTTATAGTGCCATTTGCAGGGGCAATGGGCGGGGCATTTTTTTATTTTTCAGTTTACTTTTTTAAAAGGCAGGGCTGGAATACCGCAATAGCGGCAATAATAGGTATTGTTGGGTTTATTATCGCTCTGTGGCTGGGCAGTGTTATAGGACTGGTAGGTACTTACTGGCATTAATAAGTAGAATATGGAATATTTTGTAGAAGAGCATTCTATTGTTAGAAAAATATGGGGAAAGAGTGATACCATCATGTTCATATTTGCGGGAGCATCGGCTGAGTTTGCCCTTAACAAAGCGGTCGACTGGCTTTACTTTACAGGGCGTCTGCCTGCCGATCCGCTGGGGCGGCTTTTTTCAACCGTCACCTATGCCAGGTCTATTATATTTTCGGGTAAAGAGTCGGCCATCAAAGCTATAGATTCTATTGCGGCCATACATGCACAGGTAGAAAAGAGCAGGGGGAGGGCCATTCCGGGTTGGGCATACAGGGATGTGCTTTTTATGCTTATAGATTACTCCATACGGTCTTTTGAAGCTCTGGAACGTAAGCTTACCGAAGCGGAAAAACAAGAACTATTTGAAGTTTTTTACAGAGTAGGTATAAGGATGGGTGTAGAGGGTCTGCCGGATACATTAAAAAAATGGAAGAAAATGAGGAAGGACCACCTGGAGAAAAATATGGTGCACAGTCATTTTACCGACGATTTGTACAGGCAGTACAAAAAGCATTTAGGATTTGTAAGATATAATTTGCTTATAGAAGTGCAAAAACTTATTGTGCCGCGGCAGGTTTATAAATTATTACAGTTTCGTTTTCCGCCGCTTATAACCCCTGTTATAGTGTTATACAAATTAAGCAGGCTGGTAAAGCTGGATAATGCTTTGAAATCTCTTTTACTGCCTAAAAAATATAAAACGGAGATCATGAAACTGGATATGTCAACTACTTAATAACTATGTAGTAACAATTGTAATAACCGTAACAGTTTTTACCATTACTTTATGAAAACAATGCAGTAATATGGGCTAAATTTATATTCACAAAAATATAAATACATGAACGACTGGATTAAAAAAGATGCTTTTAAGCTAGAAGAAAAACTGGGCTTGGGAGGCGTGGCGATAGGTACAGCCTTTGAAACAATTTCTGATGAACAGGCAAATCGTATTTTACAGCAGGCATGGGAATCAGGCATACGTTATTATGATACTTCGCCTTGGTACGGACTAACCAAAAGTGAGCGCGCCTTTGGTGAATTTTTAAATACAAAAAACAGGGAAGACTTTATATTTTCTACCAAAGTAGGAAGGCTGTTTCATAAAGTTGATAAAAGCAATGTACCGCCTACAATGTGGAAATCTCCCTTAGCGTATGATTTTGAGCATACTTATACGGCAGATGCTGTAAAACGATCTATAGAGGACAGCCTGGAGCGTACAGGGCTGGATTATATAGATATTGTATATATACACGATCTCTCTGAAGATCAGGTAGGAGACAGATATCCCTATTTTATGAAACAGGCTGCAGAAGGGGCTTTTAAAGTATTAAGCGATTACAGAGATCAGGGTATAATAAAAGCATGGGGAATGGGTGTAAATAAAATTCAGCCTATTTTTGACTGTATTGAAATGGGCGACCCTGATATTTGCCTCTCCGCTACACAATATTCTATAATAGATCATGAGGATGCTGTAGACAGGCTTTTGCCGGCTGTAAAAAAGGCAGGCGTGCAGCTGGTATCCGGCGCAGGATACAACTCCGGATTTATTGCTGGAAGAGACAGGTACAATTATAAAGAGTTTATTCCTAAAGGCTTTAAAGAAAAGCGGGACCGTATAGCAGCTATTGCAAAGAAGCATGGTATAGATATAATAACTGCGGCACTTCAGTTTGTACTGGCGGCAGATGAATTTGTGTCAATCATACCGGGTGCAAGTAGTACTGATCAGGTTAAATCTAATGTGAAGGCTTTAAACACACAAATTCCAATTGATTTTTGGAAAGAGTTGAAATCCGAGGGTTTAATTTATGAAAAAGCTCAGGTGCCTGAATAATTTAAATATAAACAACAATTAAAGCCCGGCCTTAAATGCCGGGTTTTTTTATGGATAAGATCTTTAATCTGGTATAGTTTGATTGTTATATACTTTTCCTTTTACAATACCGTTATGTTAAATATTCAACCAATCTGCCTTATATGAACAAAACCTTACTTACCAGCCTGTTTGCCTTATTATGCCTGTTTTATGCAAATGCTCAGGATATTACTGTAAAAGTTACCGATGCACAAAGTGGTGAAAACCTTTCATATGCCGGTATACTTGTAAATGACACAATAAGCCTGCTTAGCAATGCTGAAGGTTATTTTACCATACCTGAAACCAGCACTGCGGATAAAATACCTGTAATAATTTCTTTTCTAGGGTATAACACTCTACATACCAATTTAGGCCGGTTAAAAGAAAACAATTTTACAGCTAAGCTGGAACCTGGTGTTTTCCAACTGGAGACCGTGCATATATCTAATGCCAGTACCAATGCAGATACCATAATGGCGATGGTAAAGAGAAATTTAAAAGAAAACTATAAATGGGTAAACACTTCTGAAAAAAATATTGTTTTTCACAGGCAAAGTGTCACTTTTAAACCTAGCCGACTGGATGTGGAGATGGATAAATCTACCGGATTCAGTAAAACGGATATTAAAGCAGCCAACACAAAGCTTAAGGATTTCACCTCAAAACTTATTTCTTATCCGCCCCAACAGTTTACAGACATGCTTTGCAATTACTATACGCTAAAGAAAACAGTAAAAGGCAAACCATCTATGATAACGAAGTTTGAGGTTAAGAAAGCGGTAAAGCTTAAAGATGAAAACCGTTCGGTATCTATAGATGACCTCCAAAAAAATCTTACTGAAATGTTGTACACTCACATAGACACTACGAGATACTACAGGATTAAAAGCGGACTTTTTGGAACACGCGACACTGTTTTATCGCCTAGTAATTTTAAGAAAGATAAAACAGCGAGAAATAAAAGTAAAACAGCTCAGGCCAGGGCTGAGGTTTTAGGATTTATGTATTCCGGTGGGCTTTCAGGCTCCTTTGTAGACTTTATTGATAAGCAGGAACTATATCAATATACTTATACAGGAGCAATACAGACTGATGATAATAATTTTATATACATAATAAAATTCAGGCCTAAGCACAGAAAGGGGAAATATGCAGGGACATTATATATTTCTGAAACAGACTATGCTGTTGTGCGTGCAGATTATGCACTGGGAGAAGGAAAGACCCTGGGAGGTGTAAACTTAAAATTCCTTTTGGGTGTAAAGCAGTCTGAAAATATCAGCAGGGGGACTATTATTTACAAAAAGAGAACA
>CAMPIZ010000273.1 GCA_946886675.1 uncultured Flavobacterium sp. | reverse complement strand
CTTTATAACATCCAGTATGGGCTGGCGTACCAATTTTGCAAAAACGCGCTCATGTACCGGAAATTCTTTTTTAGATATATCACTAATAAACTTTTGCATATCAAAACCATTTTTTATTTCTGAAATATATAATCATTGCGATCACAATAAATATCATCGCAGCAAGAGTATAATAATAACCATTTTCCGAACTTAATTCCGGCATATTTTCAAAGTTCATTCCATAAACTCCTACAATAAAAGTTAGCGGGATGAACACTACGGAAACTATGGTAAGCGTTTTCATGATCTCGTTCATACGCTGTCCCTGTGCAGATTAATAAAAATTTGAAGCGCTGTCCAGCGAATTTAAGTCATATTCAATCTGATCCAGCAACTCAAGGCTCTTTTGGTGCAGGCGGGCAAAAAACGTATGGCTGGATTGCATAATAGCCCTAAATTCATCATCTTCCTCATCATTCTTAAGGTTGTATAAAGCTTCCCTTAGCGGAGTTATAGAGCGTTTAAGAAAATAAATACTCTCTTTGTACTTTTCTACTTCAGTTATAAAATCTATCTTATACTTTGTTTTGGCTTCCGCCGAGAGCCCTTCAATCCTGTCTTCAAACTTTTCAAGGGTAAGATAAAAATTCTCCATAATGGCATCCAGCATAAGATAAAGCAGGTAATCTCCTTTCTTTTTTCTTACTATCCCTGCACCTGTGCGTATACGTTCCCTTATATGGGTAAAGTAGTCACTTCTTTTTTCCTGAAAGGATATCAAAAGATTATCTTTAAGCAAAAAGCTAATCTGTTCTGTCTTCACACTTCCTTTCTCTTCTTCCGGTAAAACCGATTTTACCGTAAAAAACAGCACATTATCCAGCTCTTCAATCCTGGTGCGGCGTGAGGCATTAAGTATATCACCTATTACAAAACTGTCCACATGCAGCAACTCCCCTATCTTTTTTATAAGCTCTGTATCGTGCAGTCCGTGTATGTTTAACCATTTCATGGCTCCGTTAGCTGGTACATTGCATTGCTTATCTATAACATCCAGTGTAACTTCAGGATATTCCTTATAGTTTTCTTCATCATATATAAACAGCTGCATGGCCACAGGTTCCTGAGTGTAGGCACCTGTATATTCATAATAATTGGGCTGTACCTTGCGTACTTTTCTATACCGGAGTCTTTTCATGGGCTATTTGTTTATATAAATATAGGAGTTTTTTAAAATCCATTATATTTTTACAAAAAGTTTAATTCATGAAGATACTTATCACCAATATTAAAGAATTACTACAAGTACGTGAAGACGGCGCGGACAAAATTTCGGGTAAAAGCATGGCAGTACTGCCAACGCTTCAAAACGCCTATTTACTAATTGAAGATAATATTATACTTGATTACGGCCTTATGGAAAACTGTCCTAATGTACTGGGAGCAAACACCATAGACGCTACAGGAAAAACAGTTTTACCGGCGTGGTGTGACAGCCATACACACATTGTATATGCAGGAAACCGCGAACAGGAATTTGTAGACCGTATAAACGGGCTAACCTATGAAGAAATTGCAGCCCGTGGCGGGGGTATTTTAAATTCTGCCAAAAAGCTTAACGAAACACAGGAAGAAGATTTGTACATGCAGTCCCGCAGTCGGCTTGAGGAAGTAATGCAGCAGGGAACCGGAGCTGTAGAAATTAAATCAGGGTACGGACTAACAATTGAAGGTGAGCTTAAAATGCTTAGGGTTATTAAAAGATTGAGGGAAGAATATCCGGTTGCTATAAAAGCCACTTTCCTAGGCGCACACGCTTTTCCTAAGGAGTATAAAGAAAATCACAACGGTTACATAGACCTAATAATAAATGAAATGCTGCCTAAAATAGCAGAAGAAAAACTGGCAGATTATATTGATGCGTTTCTGGAAACAGGCTATTTTTCTGTTGAGGAAACCGAGCGTATTATGGAAGCCGGTAAAAAATATGGATTACAGGCAAAAATTCATGTTAACCAGTTTACGGCCATTAAAGGTATAGAAGCCTGTGTTAAACATAACGCCCTGAGTGTAGACCATCTGGAAATTGTAGCCGATGAAGATATAGAGGCTCTTAAGGGTACGCAAACCATGCCGGTGGCACTGCCAAGCTGCTCCTTTTTTATAAGCATACCTTATACTCCTGCCAGAAGGATTATTGATGCTGGGCTGCCTTTGGCCCTGGCTACCGATTTTAATCCGGGTACTACGCCATCGGGCAATATGAACCTTGTTATTGCCACTGCCTGTATAAAAATGAAAATGACCCCGGAAGAAGCTATTAATGCAGCCACCATAAATGGAGCCTATGCTATGGGACTGTCTAAAACACATGGCAGCATTACAAAAGGTAAAAAGGCAAACCTTATTATAACTAAACCACTAAGTTCCTATTACCAGTTACCTTATGCCTTTGGCAGTAACCTTATAGACTCGGTAATTATAGAAGGACAGATTATTTAATACATAAACATAAAAAAGGAGCCTTTTCAGACTCCTTTTTTTATCAATGATTTTTTTAAACTACTTAAGCGTAAATGTAGCGTTTGCCACAAGCTGATCTCTGTCAAAAAGGTTTACATGGTAAATCCCTTTTTCAAAATCATCACCCGAAAGTATTTCAGTTACAGATATCGCTTTGTTTTCATAAATAGCATTTGTAATAAAGCTATAAGTAAGCGTATAGTCACCAAAATTTTCGGTTTGCTTTTCACCTAACACATTATTTTTACTGTCAATAATCTGTACATAGTACATTCTGTTACCCATTTGTGCAACTTCGTTTGCAGCAATAGTAAATGTTATTTTAAGCTTGTCTACCCTTCTTGCTTTATCTGTAGCAATAAGTTTACCGGAGTTCTTTTCTTTAAAAGCTTCTGCCTTAAGGTTAACAATAGAAAGCTTAGCTGCTTTTTTAACTGTTTTAGTCAGTTCTTCATTTTGAGTTACAAGAGTATCGTTATACTTTCTTGTTTCGTCAAGAGCAACCATAGTACTGTCACGCTCAGTTGTAAGCAACTGGTTCTGCTCTTTAAGAGCTTTGTTTTCTGCAAGCAGGTTATCCATTTCACGTTTAAGTCTGAAATAATCATTCTTGTAACGTGTTAAAGAGGCAACATCGCCTTTAGATTTTTTAACCTGTGCTAATAAATCTTCAATTTTGGCACGCTCTGCTTCAAGCTCACCTTTAAGGCCTGAGTTTTCGGCAATAGCAGCATCATAACTGTTTTTAGCTTCTGTAAGATTAGCTATCAGCTCATCTTTCTCGCTTATATATTGCTTTTCAACTGCCTCATTATCAGTACTCATCTTATACATATAAGCAAGGCTGCCTACAAGCAGTATAGCTAATACTACAATAATTGCTTTTAAACTTGAATTACTTTTTTGTTGTTCCATTATTAAAAATTTTTTGCCAAATTTATACATATTTTAATTC
>CAMPIZ010000272.1 GCA_946886675.1 uncultured Flavobacterium sp. | reverse complement strand
GATTAATTTAAGTATACTTTTAGGCAATTACACATTTTTATTTAATAATAAAATCATTACTGACTTATTAGAGCGTGACAAAAAATTGTTTAAATTAATTTCTAAATTTAATAGAGCCTGAAATTGAGTAAACTGATATATATTAAACACTAAATTTTTCCAAAAAATCCCTATATTTATGTGGTGTAACACCATGATGAGGATGAAAAAACATTACAGCTTACTATTATTTACCCTACTTGCATTTATAATATCACAAAAAAGCTTTGCCCAAAAAGACAGTATTGTACAGGCTAATGACTCTATTGCTGCCGCTACTTTGGCACAATACAATAACAGCCTAGCTGAAATAGAACAGCAGCGCATTCAGGATTCTGTAAAGCGCACCCGGCTTGAAGCTCAGCTGCAGTCGCTTAAAACTACCGATAACTTAAAAAAGGAGGAGCTGCAAAAACAGCTTGAAGATTTAAACAGCCGCGAAGATAAAAGGCTCACTGCAAAAAAAGAACAGATAGACCAGCTACGCTCTAAAATAAAAGGAAGCGCCGTAAGAGGCTTTTTTAACGATACCCTTTTTTATATATACAGTAGGCAGGGCAGCTTTTCCCCAAGTGAAAGGGCCAATGCAATAACAGAGCGTGTAGAAGTACTGGGCGATAATTACCTTTTTACAACGGATTCCCTTGAGGTTTTTGAAGCCGAAAACACGGCAGACCTTATGTATAATGATAACATTATTATAAGTGTTTCTGAAAATGATGCTATCTGGAATAATACTACGGTAGCAGCACTTGCTGCCACTTATAAAAAAATAATAAGTGACGAAATAGAAAGATACCGTAACGAGACAAGCTTTAAGACACTGGCAAAAGAAATAGCACTTGCATTACTTGTTATAGGGGTACTTGTACTGCTTATTTATCTGTCAGGAAAGCTGTTTCGCTGGACTGCTGATAAAATAACGCAGCAAAAGGATAAAAGGATTCGCGGTATAAAAATAAAAACCTATGAGCTTTTTGATGCCGACAGGCAGGTAAACCTGCTGCTGCTTATTAACAAACTTGTAAAATGGGTGTTTATCCTCCTGCTTATTTATATAGCCCTACCGGTATTATTTGGCATATTCCCTTGGACTCAAAACTTTGCCGAAACGCTTTTCAGTTATATATTAAGCCCCGTTAAAAAAGTTGCTTTTGGTATATGGGGCTATCTTCCTAACCTTATTACTATAATTGTTTTAGTTATAATTTTTAGGTACATTATAAGGTTTGCACGTTTCCTTAAAAATGAAATTGCAAGGGGTAACCTGCATATAGATGGCTTTTATCCTGACTGGGCAAACCCAACTTTTCAGATAGTAAGGGTGCTTATACTTGCATTTTTGCTGGTGGTTATTTTCCCTTACCTACCCGGTAGCAACTCACCTGTTTTCCAGGGAGTATCGGTCTTTCTCGGGTTTCTGTTTACGTTTGGCTCTATGGGGTCGCTGTCTAATATTATTGCAGGGATCGTGCTTACTTATATGAGGCTTTTTAAGATAAACGACCGGGTAAAAATTGGTGACGTTGTAGGCGATGTAATAGAAAAATCCCTGCTTGTTACCCGTATACGTACCATAAAAAATGAAATTATTTCCATACCAAACTCAACCGTAATGAGCAGCCATACTATAAACTACAGCAGCGACACGGTTGATAAAGGGCTTATATTACATACAACGGTTACAATAGGTTATGATGTGCCATGGAAGGACATCCAGCAGGCATTACTAACTGCCGCCGACAGGACAGACCTTCTTTTAAAAGAGCCGAAACCTTTTGTATTGCAAACCAGCCTGGAGGATTTTTACGTAGCTTACCAGATAAACGCCTATACAAAAGAGGCAAACAAACAGGCGGGCATATACAGCGAACTGCATAAAAACATACAGGACTGCTGTAATGAAATGGGTATAGAGATACTTTCACCGCATTACAGGGCTGCCCGCGATGGTAACATGACCACCATACCGGCCAACTATCTTGATAAAAATTACAAGGCGCCGTCTTTTAATGTAAATATGAATAAAACCGACAAAGAATAACCATGTGGGAAGAGATTAAAAAACTGCTTAATGAAACCCTTATAACGATAGGCAAAACCGAATTAAAAGTAAGCTCGGTTATAACACTTATACTTTTTTGGGTTATCGTTGTTTTTCTTTTAAAAATAATAAGAAAAAGCATTTATGGTGTACAACGGTTCGATCCTGCAAAAAAGTACTCCATATTTACGCTTATAAAGTATATACTGCTGATAATAGCCATTGTATTATCTCTGGAAATAGTTGGCTTTAACCTGTCCATACTTTTAGCAGGTTCTGCAGCACTGCTGGTAGGTTTAGGACTTGGTATACAAAACCTCTTCAGCGATTATGTGTCGGGAATTGTAATATTAGTAGATTCTTCAGTAAAAATAGGAGATGTTATAGAAGTAAACGGTATTGTAGGTACTGTAGAAGAAATCACCCTGCGTACCACTACCCTGCTTACAAGGGATGACAAGTATATAATTATACCAAATACAGATCTTACCCGGAATGAGCTTATAAACTGGACCCACAATACCCTTGCATCAAGATTTGAGGTTTCGGTTGGTGTGGACTATTCATCAAACACAGATCTTGTTATACGCCTCCTTAAAGAAGCGGCTGCGGAAGAGCACGGCGTACTTAATGAGCCAGCACCATTTGTACGATTCAACGATTTCGGGGATTCGGCTTTAACCTTCTCCGTTTATTTTTGGGTAGAAGATGTTTTCAGGGTAGAAAATGCAAAAAGTAGTATGAGAATAAAAATACTTGAAAAATTCAGGCAAAATGGCGTATCGATACCATTCCCGCAAAGGGTACTGCATCGTGCACCCGATTAATTATGCTGTGCCCTGAATAGTGCAAGGAGGATATCGGGATCTATAAGCCCGGAAGGTGATTTCTGCATTTCCAGCAGTACACTTTTCATGGCAAAGGGGCTTAGACCCATGTTTACCCCCATTTCCCTTATGGCAACCTGTTCATTTTCATGCAATACGCCATCGGCATGCATAAGAAGGGCAAGACGGTAGAACTGAAGGATACGCTGATGTTCAGATTTGATTACCACTTTTTCGGCTTTATGCTCAAAAAGACTTTCAAAAATACCTTTTTCAACCTTGAGCTGTGAAGCTACTATAGATAAAAACTGATACTCGCGCTCATGTATTTGGCCGTCTATTTTTGCAAAAGCAATCATTTCTGATAATAAACTTAGTTTTTCTTCATAACTGCCCATTGAATTCACTATTTTTAGCTAATATATTTCTTTTTGGTTAAAGTTTTTACAATATGACCCGCAAATTTTTGTTAATCGTGTTATCTTTAGGGTATATGACTGTTAAGGCACAACATCCTGATTTCCCACAAAATGTGACCTCATTTACCCTAAATGC
>CAMPIZ010000271.1 GCA_946886675.1 uncultured Flavobacterium sp. | reverse complement strand
AAAACTCCGTTGAACGGAGTTTTTAAAGTTATTCGCAGTCGATAAAATCTTCGGGATATGGCCCCATGCTCACTTTATCTACCAACAGAAAAATATCCTCTTCTTTTGTAAATATGTCTATTTCCCCACTTTCTTTTTTTGCATCAAGCACTTTGCGATGTGTGGTTATGGTATACTGATTAAGCTTATCTGTAATATTGTAATTAAAAGATATAAGATTAGTGTAATCATTTCTAAACTGCACTTTCCAGTGGTGTTGTTCTCCGTTCTTTCCGTCATACTTTAAACGAAATGCTACTTTTGAGTAGCAGCTTGTTTTTTGCCAGGCTTCCCAGCCATTATCCGTTTGGGCGGTGGCTGCCTGCAGGCCCAGCATTACTATCGCAATTATTAAAATTTTTTTCATGTCCTTCAGTTTTATTGAAAATCAGCTGATGAAACCCCTTCGTTAACATACATCTCTTTTGTAATGATCTCAGATGTTATATCATTAGTTATGGAGGTAGTTTTAAAGCAAAACCTGATACCGTTTACATCCCTGAAATCAGAAAAATGTGAGGTGGTAGCATAACCCTGTGCTTCCGCAGTACAGGCTATAAGCAATCCGGATTTGGTATCATAATAGTTTATCATGTTTACGCCTGTGTCCGTATTCTTATATTTAAGCACATAAGTTTCCTGTCCGTTTATAGAAGTTATGCCCTCTAAAGTCGCATTGTATTGTAAGGGTTCCTGAATACCTTCATAAAAGGTCCGGGTGTTTTTAATGCTTTTGTATGTTTTTTTATCAAACTTAATCCGTTCACCATTTATTATAGTATAGCCCTCTTTATCGTTTACCACAGTAGTTGATGTAGGCTCGCCATTCATAAGCGTTTGTACAAAACAGTTGTTTGCCGCGTCAGACTTGCTTATAACCTCCATAGTAACAGGCTCATTATTGATAGTTGTATGTGTGAGTGTTTTAGTGTACAGCGTTTGTACACCCTGCAGCTTATCACTACCGCCCAATGCAGCTATATAGTTGTCAATAATCTGCTGAGAGGTAACAGTACCTGCATCTTTATTAATTTTTTCAGCAGGTAAGACTACATTACCGCTTATGCCACTGTCTACTGTTTTATTTGTAAAAGATGTTTTTACAGTGTTATTGGTATCTGCTTTTTGAGTAACAGGAGTTATAGTACCGGCTGCTGGAGCAGGTATAAGCTGTGTCCTGCCAAGGTCGAAATAATTTACTATCTGCAGGCCTTTTTTATAAGGTATATAAAGCGTATCGGTATCAATACCTGCAGGTCCCTGTTTGCTTATCACAAATTTATTTTCACCTTCCTTAAGCGGAACACGTGTATAGCTTATGGTTGCCGGAAGTGTTTGCCAGTTGCGGGTATCTGCTTTTTCAGTAGCTGCACCTGCAATATCACCGCCCAGCTTCATAAGGTCTCCGGCTGTGTCGCCAAAAAGCTCTTTGCCTAAAGCCCCCAGGCCTTCGCTGGCTGCTTTTTTTGTAGCAAAACGGGCTACAAGATCTATGGTTTCACGCAGCATCCTGTCTTTCAGGCATTGTTTTGCAATAGGATAAAAATCCTGTGCCAGTTCAAAATTGCGGTTTACGCCATCTACTTCTATAGCAGCATTACTATAGTAACTTTCTCTTTTTCGGTATTTAGGTATAGCAATAGCATTAATGGAACCAATATCAAAACCAACAGGTATCGGGATTATAATTTCTTCCATTATGGCACCATCATAATAAGTGCCGTAAAAGAAGCCATCCGTTCCGCTGGCTGTAATAACAATCTGGTCTTTTGCAGGTGCGAGTCCGTTTTCCCAAAAAACTATGGCTTCCCCGGTAACCTCGGGCTCTTTGGCCTTTTCCGGTTGTGCGGTTTTTTTACTTTTAGCTTTTGAAGCTCCAGCAGTTTCAGCAGGGTAGTTGAATTTTTTCCTGTAGTTTTCATACTCTTCCATAAAACCCATTTGCTTAGCGGTGCGCATCAGGTCTTTTTTAAGCTGTTCAGGAGTACTAACACCAAAAAACTGATCTCCGTTACGGCTGTATATCTCTTCGGCATTACGATAGGCTATAAAGGCATTGTTTATGTCGCCCGTGGACTCATATAATATACCCTGCAGTATTTGTGAGAAAGCATCTTCACTATACTTGTTTTTGTTTTCTTTATATTTTTCGTTGAGCTGGTATAATTTAATATTTATCCTTTTTGCCTCTACAAGAGCTTCGTTAGGCATGCCCAGCTGAAAATAATTTAAAGCTTTGTAATAGTGAATGGTAACTTTTTCAAAATCTTCACCTTTGTAAGGCTCGGCCATAGGGTTTGTAAACTTTGCTGCTACGGCCTGCCCCGCATTGGTTTTTGTCATCCTGTCCTCAATCATGATGTAAGCCTCTTCCAGCAGGGCGTTACTGTTTTCATAATTTCCGTTAAGGTGTTCTGCTTTTCCTTTTTCCATCAGGTATAAAAGCCTGTTTCTGTCTTTCAGGAGAAACCTGTTTTGATCTATACTGGCTATTGCCTGATTAAAATCTCCGTTAAACAGATTGCTTTCAATATCTGCGGTTTTAGAATTGTAGGTGCTACAGGATTGAAAGGCAATCAACAACAGCAGCAATACCGGCTTTAAAAATGCATTACATATGTTTTTGGCTGCTTTCATGGTTTGTTATGGTGTTGGGATTACATTTTTTTGTTACCCAGATACTTCTTGATCTTTTTGTCGCCTATCCATACTTTATCATTTGTTTGTATATTGGTAAGCTCAAGGTCTATCTGGTAATAAATGGTTTTTTCTTTGGATGCCTGGTCTACAATAGAGTTTATAGTACCCTGAAGCATAAAATCTGCACCGTTTTCAAGTCCGAATTTTTTCATGGTAGACTGTGATGCATAATTTTGCTGATCGGCTCTTTCTGCCCTTATTTCTTCGCGCATTGCACCTGCCTGTACCAGTTTCATCCTTCCTGAATTGATAATTTCTTTTTCAATGTCTTTAGAGAACGTTTCTGTAGCAATGTGCTCATGCGATTTATTGGTAATCATCCCCACGATAATTACAGGTTTTTTACCGCTATTTTCAGCAGCATAGGTACTGTACCATGAGTGAGCCATAAGTTCGGCAGTAATTTCTTCGGCAGTAAGGCGGGAATCGGTTTCATTCCATATTCCGCTAAGGTCGGTTACTGTAGTTTCGCTAAAGCGCTGTACTTTTGGAGTTCCGCAGTTAGTTAAAGTAAGGCCCAGGGCCAACGCTAAAATAAATTTGTAAGAGGTTTTCATAAGGTAATTGATTTGATTAATAATTCAAAATTAGCTAAAAAGAATGTTGTTAAAACAATCTTAAAAATCTTGTTAACAACATTAATGCCATTTCTTAAGAAAAAATACCCGTTGCCGGGTATTTCTCCCTTTAAAAATAACTAACCCAATGAACTACAAGGAATTATTAATTTTTTAAAAAACTTAAATTTGCTATCAA
>CAMPIZ010000270.1 GCA_946886675.1 uncultured Flavobacterium sp. | reverse complement strand
ATATTAAAGCAAATAAAAAAATATGTCAATAAAAGATAATTTACTCAATATAAAACAATCATTACCTCCTCATGTTACGCTTGTAGCGGTGAGCAAAACCAAACCCGTAAGCGATCTTATGGAATCCTATGAGGCGGGTCAGCGTATTTTTGGCGAGAATAAGATACAGGAGATGACTGCCAAGTATGAGGAAATGCCTAAGGATGTAGAATGGCACATGATAGGCCATGTGCAAACCAATAAGGTAAAATATATGGCTCCGTTTGTAAATCTGGTACATGGTGTAGACAGCCTAAAGCTTCTTAAGGAAATAAACAAGCAGGCAAAAAAGAACAATAGAGTTATAAACTGCCTGCTGCAAATGCATATAGCCGAAGAGGAAACAAAATTTGGCATGGATGAAGCCGAGCTTAATGAGCTGTTAGCCTCTGAAGAATTTACCCAAATGCAAAACATAAAGGTTACCGGGCTTATGGGCATGGCCACCTTTACCGAAAACGAAGCACAGGTAAAAAAAGAATTTACTCACCTTAAGGTTATTTTTGACAGCATCAGGCAAAAAACTGAAGCCGCAAACCTGAAACCCGAAATCCTGTCTATGGGCATGAGTGGCGATTATAAAACTGCAATTGAATGCGGTAGCACCATGATACGCGTGGGCAGCAGTATTTTTGGTTCAAGGCATTAAAATTCGGTATTTTTATCCGAAATTTGCATCTTTAAAACTTTAAACACGAAACAGGCTTTTTGTACGCAATACTTGACATAGAAACTACCGGAGGACAGTATAATGAAGAAGGAATAACCGAAATTGCCATTTATAAATATGACGGGCATGAGGTAACCGACCAGTTTATAAGCCTTGTAAACCCTGAAAAACCCATACAGCCTTTTGTAGTAAAGCTTACCGGCATTAATAATGCCATGCTGCGCAGTGCGCCCAAGTTTTATGAGGTAGCAAAACGCATTATAGAGATTACCGAAGGCTGCATTATCGTTGCACATAACGCACAGTTTGATTACAGGGTACTGCGCACAGAGTTTAGCCGCCTGGGTTATAATTTTGACCGACAGTCGCTATGTACTGTAGAACTTTCTCAAAAACTGATGCCGGAACAAAAGTCGCACAGCCTGGGTAAACTGGTTCGTGCACTGGGCATACCAATGAGCGACAGGCACCGTGCTACAGGCGATGCCCTGGCCACCGTTCAGTTATTTAAGTTGCTGCTTGCCAAAGATGTGACCAAGGAAATTGTAAAAAGCCTGATAAAGACCGAAACCAAAAAAGGACTTGCTCCCAAATTGTTCGATCTGCTTGAGGGCATACCGTCTATTACCGGGCTTTATTATATTTATAAGGAAAATGGCGATCTTGTTTACATAGGTAAAAGCACCAATATTAAAAAAAGGCTTAATCAGCACTTTACAGCTACATCAGGAAAATCAAAGCGTATACAGCGTGATGTATTTACCGTGAACTATGAAGAAACGGGCAGCGAGCTTATAGCGCTGCTTAAAGAATGCCAGGAAATAAAAATAAATAAGCCTGTATATAACCGCGCACAAAAGAAAACGGTTTTTCCGTGGTCTGTTTATGTAGATAAAAATGCCGAGGGCTACCTGTGCCTTAAACTGCAGAAAACCGACGGGCGTAAAAGAGAGATAGTTTCTTTTGCGAGTATTACCGATGGAAAGAATGCCCTGCACCGCATAGTAAGCCAGTATAACCTGTGCAAAAAGCTTAACGAACTGGAACCCCCCGTAAAAGATAATTGTTTTGGCTATGAGCTTAATACCTGCAATGGGGCTTGTATAGGCGATGAGCCGCCACAGGAATATAATAAACGTGTACAGGAATTTGTAGACAACAACAGTTTTTACAACCAGAGCATGATAATTATAGACCGGGGCCGTACTGTGGACGAAAGAAGTGCTGTTCTTATAGAAAAAGGCGAGTATAAAGTCTATGCTTTTTTTAACCTCAATTACCAGATAACCAAAATAGAGATCCTTAAAAACATACTGATACCAATGGAAAACAGTAAGGATGCCAAAAACATTATCAAAAGCTACATAAGAAAAAAGAAAGCCTTAAAAATAGTACGTCTTTAAGAGATTTAGTATTTTTGATAGTAATCCAAACCTATTGCTTTGAAAAACGGCATGATCCCCGAAAATTTCAGGAAAAAACTCCATGAAGTAATTTATGAGGCAGATACCCCCGCCGGCAAGTTTTTTGACCTTGCACTGCTGGTTATTATCGTGATAAGCATTATTGCCGTAATGCTGGAAAGCGTGGCGAGTATCAAAATAATATATGGTGAAGAGCTTGCTATTGCAGAGTGGATAATAACCATACTTTTTACAGCAGAATACATAGCACGCATTATAGCTGTAAAAAAGCCGATAACCTATGTTTTCAGCTTTTATGGTATAATCGATTTAATATCGCTGCTTCCTAAATACCTCGACCTGCTGTTCCCAGGCTCAAGCTTCCTGCTGTCTGTAAGGGCGCTAAGGCTGCTACGTATTTTCAGGATATTAAAACTTGCACAGTTTGTAGGCGCTTCTAACCAGCTGCTGGCAGCTTTAAAAAAGAGCCGGGCAAAAATTGCGGTATTCCTTTTTACAGTGGTAATACTATGCATCATTTTAGGAACCATAATGTACATGATAGAAGGCCCCGAGAGCGGCTTTACCAACATCCCCATTAGTATTTACTGGACCATTGTAACGCTTACAACAGTAGGTTTTGGCGATATTACCCCCTTAACCCCTTTCGGGCAGTTTGTATCAGTAATTATTATGATTATGGGTTATGGTATTATCGCGGTACCTACAGGGCTTGTTACCGCACAGTTTATGCAGGAAAGGGCTCAGCATGAAAATACACAGGTATGTCCCAACTGTAATGCAGATCATCATAAGGATAATGCAAAATACTGCTACAACTGTGGAACCCACCTACATAAATAATAAATGAATAACACACAATATAAAAAATACCTTATCGCCGTTACAGGCCCAACTGCCATAGGCAAAACTGCCATGGCTATAGAGCTTGCAAAGCATTTTAACTGCGAGATACTTTCTGCCGACAGCAGGCAGTTTTTTAAAGAAATGGTTATAGGTACCGCTGTCCCTGATAAAGAGGAACTGGAAGCTGCACCACATCATTTTATACAAAATATAAGTATTTTTGATGAGTATACCGTAGGCGATTTTGAGCGCGATGCTATTGCACTGCTGGATGAACTGTACAAAACAAATGATTATGCCGTACTTGTAGGCGGATCTGGCCTGTACATAGATGCTGTACTTAAAGGTTTTGATGATTTTCCGGATATCGAACCGGCAGTAAGGGATGAAATTATTGCTAATTATGAAAAATATGGCATAACCTGGCTGCAGGATGAGCTTGAAAAAAGAGATCCGGTTCACTATGAGAAAGTAGCAAAAGAAAACCCTCAACGACTTATGCGCGCACTCGAGGTTTGCAT
>CAMPIZ010000269.1 GCA_946886675.1 uncultured Flavobacterium sp. | reverse complement strand
ATATAGAAATTATTGGTTAAATGTCATCTTGTCATAGTTTTTTCTGTCAATAGCCTATTGGCACAATCATTGACTTTTATTGGTCAAAGATTCAAAAAAACAACAAAACATAAAATTTGACAAGATGAGTAAAATAATCGGAATTGACTTAGGAACAACCAACTCTTGTGTTGCCGTAATGGAAGGTAACGAGCCTGTAGTTATTCCTAATGCTGAAGGAAAAAGAACAACGCCATCGGTTATAGCTTTTGTTGAAGGTGGTGAAATTAAGGTAGGTGACCCTGCAAAACGCCAGGCAGTTACCAACCCAACAAAAACTATTTCATCCATAAAGCGTTTTATGGGTAACAAATTTTCTGAAAGTTCAAAAGAAGCCGGTAACGTTCCTTATAAAGTAGTGAAAGGTGATAATGATACACCACGTGTGGATGTTGACGGACGCCTTTACACTCCGCAGGAACTTTCTGCAATGACGCTTCAGAAAATGAAGAAAACTGCCGAAGATTATCTTGGACAGTCTGTAACCGAAGCGGTTATTACCGTTCCGGCTTACTTTAACGATGCTCAGCGTCAGGCTACTAAAGAAGCAGGTGAAATTGCAGGACTTAAAGTAAGAAGGATTATTAATGAGCCTACTGCGGCTGCCCTTGCTTACGGACTTGATAAAAGCGGTAAAGACCAGAAGATTGCTGTATATGACCTTGGTGGAGGTACATTTGATATTTCTATACTTGAGCTAGGCGATGGTGTGTTTGAAGTACTTTCTACTAATGGTGATACGCACCTTGGTGGTGATGACTTTGACCAGGTAATTATAGACTGGCTTGCCACTGAATTTAATAATGAGGAAGGTGTAGATTTACGTAAAGATGCTATGGCTTTACAGCGTTTAAAAGAAGCTGCTGAAAAAGCTAAGATTGAGCTTTCTTCTTCTACTCAAACAGAAATAAACTTACCATATGTTACTGCTACTGCAAGCGGGCCTAAGCACCTTGTAAAAACTCTTACAAGAGCTAAATTTGAACAGCTTGCCGACGATTTGGTACAACGATCAATGAAGCCTGTTGCTAAAGCGTTACAGGATGCAGGTTTATCTAAATCGGATATTGATGAGGTAATCCTTGTGGGTGGTTCTACACGTATCCCAAGAATACAGGAAGAAGTAGAGAAATTCTTTGGTAAAAAACCTTCTAAAGGTGTTAACCCGGATGAGGTTGTGGCAATTGGTGCTGCTATTCAGGGTGGTGTATTAACAGGTGATGTAAAAGACGTACTTCTGTTAGATGTTACCCCGCTTTCTCTTGGTATCGAAACTATGGGTGGTGTTATGACAAAATTAATTGAGGCTAACACAACTATCCCTACCAAAAAATCGCAGGTATTCTCTACAGCGGCAGACAATCAGCCATCAGTAGAAATCCACGTATTGCAGGGTGAAAGGCCAATGGCGCAGGATAATAAAACTATAGGCCGTTTCCACTTAGACGGAATACCGCCTGCACAAAGAGGTGTGCCTCAGATTGAAGTAACGTTTGATATTGATGCCAATGGTATTATCAAAGTATCGGCTACTGACAAAGGTACAGGTAAATCGCATGACATACGTATTGAGGCTTCATCAGGATTAACTCAGGAAGAAATCGACAGGATGCGTAAGGAAGCTGAAGCCAATGCTGAAGCTGATAAAGCTGCTAAAGAAAAAGTTGAAAAACTTAATGAGGCAGACGCGATGATCTTCCAGACTGAAAAGCAGCTTAAAGAGTTTGGTGACAAGCTTTCAGACAACAACAAGCAGCCAATTGAAGCGGCTCTTGACGAACTGAAAAAAGCTTATGAAACCAAAGATGCAGCTACTATACAGCCAGCACTTGATAAAATAAACGAGGCTTGGAAAAATGCATCTGAAGAAATGTACAAAGCACAGGCTGAAGCCGGAGCTCAGGGTGGTGCCCAGCAAGGCCAACCGGAAGGCGGTAACGGTAATGCTGAAGGCGGAGACGACGTTCAGGATGTAGACTTCGAAGAAGTGAAATAAGTACTAAGATATTAGTACAGAGTATTAAGATAAAAATGCCCCGCAATTTGCGGGGCATTTTGTTTTGTGTCTTTTCTATCCTGATTTACGGCCGAAACGACAAACATTGTCATTCTGAACGAAGCGATAGTGAAGAGAAGTCTTAATTCAAAATTTAAAATAATTTACTGTACAGTAAGTCCCAGTCCTTGGATATATCCTTTGTTCTGGAAACAGTTTTTGTACAGGCAATTTTCAAGATATTGATTTAATGCTTTTTGTACTTTAACCCTGTCGGGCATATTTTCACGTATTTTTTCATAGGAGCTTCGGTCACTTTGTGAGTAACGTGAAATTAAATCATAATCTGCAGGCATGGTAAAGTTCATAATGCCTTTTGTATTATCCATTTTTTTATACGGCCAAAAACACCAATGAATGTCGTTTTGCTCCAGCAATACCCTGAAATCCATTACCCATTCATCAGTGTTTTCTCCGGTTTCGCCAATGTATATAGGGACATTATTCTCCGCTCTAAAATCAACATACTTTTGTACGGCTTCCTGCTCTACATCAAACCAGTATTTGTGAAATTCATACACTATATTATCATCAAGGGTTGACTCAAACACACCAAAATCGCCTGCCCAAACCGAACCGTTTAAAAAGATGATATGGTCTTTATCCACTTTCCTTAAATCCTTTACCATGCGTTGGTATAACAAGAAAAGCCTGTGGTTATAATCCGGTATTTCTTTTACAAAGTAGTGGGCTATGGGTTCGTTTACCACATCATAGCCTAATATAATTGGGTCGTTCTTATACTTGTTGGCAATTTTTACCCATACCTGGCTCATCAAATCCTGAGATGACTGGCTGAAAAATAACCACGGGTAGCCATAGCTGTCGTCTATATTATCACCTGTCTGCCCGCCAGGAGCGCAATGCATATCCAGTAATACATATAGTTTTTCTTCACGGCACCATTCTATCACTCGGTCAAAATATGTAAAGCCGGCATTTTTAGTACCCATGTATTCTTCGTCGGTAAACATTTTGTAGTGAAACGGCAAACGGATATGGTTGCAGCCGATACGTTTAAGGTATTTGATATCCTCATGAGTAATATAATTATCAAGGTATTTGTGCCAAAAGGCTTTAAGGCTGTCCGGCCCTGCCAGTTCATGTAATAACTGATCAATCTGCCGGGGAGCCGCTACCTTTCCGGTTTTAAACATATAACCTTCGGGAACCAGCCAGTTACCTAGGTTTGTACCTTTTAAAAAGATTGAGTCGCCATTGGGTTCAATAATTCGTGAACCTTTTGTGGTTACAAATTTACTTTTTTGTGCTGTGGCAGTAGATGTAAATATCAGGCAAAAGGCAAATGCCCACAGCATGAGGTTAGAGGTTTTCTTTAAAGTCATTAGATGCGAATTTTAATGAGCCCTAAAGATAAAGAATGTAAAAATTATTACCTGAATAAA
>CAMPIZ010000268.1 GCA_946886675.1 uncultured Flavobacterium sp. | reverse complement strand
CTCTTCTTCCTTTAGTATTTGAGAGGTTTTTTCAAGTTTTGAACGTTCTTTTTGAAGCGTAGCAATGGTTTTATCAAAACGTACTTTACTTTTTTCAATTTTCTTTTTAGCCCTGTTTATCAAGCCATAAGGTATACCATTTTTTTGTGCTACTTCAAAAGTAAACGAACTTCCAGCCTGTCCCAGAATAAGTTTATACATAGGCTCCAGGGATTTTTCATCAAAAAGCATATTGGCGTTTGTGGCGAAAGGAAGCTCATTTGCAAGTATCTTTAAATTGGTATAATGGGTAGTGATAATACCAAAGGCTTCCCTGTGGTAAAACTCTTCAAGAAAAGTTTCTGCCAGAGCGCCACCAAGTTCGGGGTCTGAACCCGTACCAAATTCATCAATAAGAAAAAGTGTTTTGTCATTACACTTTCTCAAAAAATAATTCATATTCTTAAGCCTGTAGCTGTAGGTACTTAAATGATTTTCTATGGATTGATTATCTCCTATATCGGTCATTATCCTGTCAAACAAAAATGTTTCGCTGCGCTCATGCACCGGAACTAATATACCGCACTGAAGCATAAGTTGTAACAGCCCTATTGTTTTAAGTGTAATACTCTTACCACCTGCATTTGGCCCTGATATTACTATAATTCTATTTTCCTGAGTAAGTTCAATAGTTTGAGGGTAAGTTGTTTCTTTCTTCTGCTTATTATTAAGATAGAGGATAGGGTGGTAGGCTTCCCTAAAAAATAACCGCTTTTCCGTAGTGATTTTAGGAAGCAGCCCGTTTATCCTTCGGGCATATTTTGCTTTACCGGAAACTACATCAATATCAGTTAAAAAATCCTGATATTCATTAAGCAATGGTACAAATGGACGTATAATGGAACTTAATTGTTTTAAAATACGTTTTACTTCTTCTTTTTCCTCATATTCATAATTATTAAGCTCGCGCGAATATCTTAGAGTTGCTTCGGGTTCTATATAAACAATACTTCCTGTTTTAGAGCTTCCCAGTATAGAGCCTTTAACCTTACGGCGGTGCATTGCAAGCACGGCAAGTACACGCCTGTTTTCAACCACAGTTTCTTTAATATCATCAAGATATCCCTGGCTGTTATACTGGCTTAATGACATTGCAAAGCTTTGATTTATTTTGCCTTTCACGGTACTCATCTCTTTACGTATAACCTGAAGTTCCGGAGTAGCATCATCCTTAACTTCGCCATATTTATCAATTATTCGGTCTATGTTTTTTACAATTTCCTTTGTGTATTCTACTTCTGCTGCTCTTTTATAAAGATTAGGGTAGTATTCGTTAAACTTTTCCAGGAACTTTATAAGTGTATTTACGGTTTCAGAAAGCGTAGCGATCTTTTTAAATGCGCCGGCATCCAGATAACTGTCTTCTATAGCAAGAAATTTGAGCTCATTGTTTATCGGTTCAAAACCATGATTTGGCAAAGCATTGTTATTGTCAAATGAAGACAGATATTCTGAGGTTTGCTTTAAAGACTGCATAAGCTTTTCCTTATTTTTATAAGGAGCAATTGCCATTGCTTTTTCTTTTCCGGGATCTGTGGTACATCCGGCAGCAACAGCATCAAGTACAGTATTAAATTCTAAATCTTTAAGAGTTTTATCGGTAATACTAATCATTATTCGTTCAGCAAATTTTATACAAAAATACTACATATTTAGGCTATTTATGCATTTCAACAAAACCTTTGCAAACCTTTAAGAAGCTAATAGCTATATTTGTGCAAATCTTATAGAAATGCAGGTTAAAATACACCCTTCCTGGAAAGAAGTCCTTTCTGATGAGTTTGAAAAGCCTTACTTTGAATCGCTTATAAATTTTGTTAAGCAGGAATATACAAACCACACTTGCTATCCCAAAGGCAATCAGATATTTTCTGCGTTTGATCATTGTCCTTTTGATAAAATTGAAGTGGTTATAATAGGGCAGGACCCGTATCACGGGCCTGGCCAGGCAAACGGGCTATGCTTTTCTGTAAACGATTATATACCAATGCCTCCATCACTTATTAATATATTCAGGGAAATAGAATCTGATTTGGGCAAACCATTCCCAAAAACCGGTAACCTTGAGCGATGGGCAAACCAGGGAGTGCTTTTACTCAACGCTGTACTTACTGTAAGGAAGGGTGAAGCAGGAAGCCATCAGGGCAAGGGATGGGAGACATTTACAGATGAAGTGATACAAAAAATTTCGGATGAAAAAAAGGATGTGGTTTTTATGCTTTGGGGAGGTTTTGCCAAGAAGAAAGGACAGCGTATAGACCGTAGCAGGCATTATGTGTTAGAAACCGGGCACCCTTCACCATTAAGTGCAAACAGGGGATTATGGTTTAATAACAAACACTTTAGTAAGGCAAACGATTTTTTAGCTTCAAAAGGTAAAAAAACTATAAACTGGTAAATTTACTCCAGCGTTAAAGCACCCAGTATTTCTTCTGACATGAATGGACCTCCCGGATATCTCGCTGTATAATCCAGGTTTAGCCATATTTGCCCACGCTCATCTATATGATAATGTATTTCTTTACCGCGGCTTTCATTAACAAATAATACTTCTTTAATAAGATAGTTGGCTATTTCAAGGTCGGCACGGTTTCCTACAAGCATTTCAGGGTATAAGTGCCCGCCTGTATGTATTATCCTTGGTGTACCGCCAATTGCTCTTATGCTTGCAGCCATTAGTATGGCATGGTCATCACAATCTCCGGAGAAGTGTTGTAGCGATTCCGTAGCATATGCTATATATTCACGTCCTTTAGGATCGTTTACATAGTTCCATCTATCTCTTATTTCCTTAAAGACTGCAAAACACTGTATAAGGTTTCTGTTTTGGCGGTTTACTTTAACCTCATTAAAATACTTTCTTGTAGCCGCCAGCGCAAAATTCCTTACCCTTGGGTCATTATAATCAATAGCATCAAGTATTTTAGATTTATTTGGGAATGGGAGAAGTTTAGAAATTATTACATCCTGCGGATTAGGGTTATCCGCCATGGTATATATCATAGCTCTGTAATCCTCATATACAGCGTTGAAGCCATATTTACCAAAAAGAGAACCATATACAAGCGCAATGAGGTAAAGAAAGATACAAATAATAAGAACTGTTTTAAGCAGCCTTAAAATTAATTGTATAACAACTATTAAAACAATAAAAATGAGTATCCTGTCCAGATGGATAGGCCAGTTGGGGTCTTTTAAATTTTGATGCAGTATTATAAAAAGCGGGACAGCTATTAGAATATTAAGCATAAAAATAATAATAGAATCCCATGGCTTCTTTATCTGAAGCTTTTGCGTAAATTTCTTTAATGCTGCGGTATCTACTTTTATCATTATACTTTAAGGACAAACCTGTTATCCGGTTACGCTTTCAAAGTCTGATTTAGTATCTATAATATTAAGCCTTAATAAATGTTCCTGTACGGCATCAAACGTTTCTCTGCTTAGTTTGCTTTGAGACCATTCAGTAAGCTG
>CAMPIZ010000267.1 GCA_946886675.1 uncultured Flavobacterium sp. | reverse complement strand
AAAGCTGCCAGCAAAACAGCATATTTTATATTTTTCATAAGTAGGTTTTTATATTGCCAAATATAACTAATTGTATTAAGAATAAAAAAAGCCCCGCTATAAGCGGGGCTTTTAGTCCTAAGAATATTTTTTAATGGGCATCACCCATTTCAACTTCATGGGCAATTCCCTGTTCTTTAAGTATCTGCATAACTTTCCATCCGTAAAATGCCAGATAAAGAAAGCAAAGTACCGGAATAAAATAAGACTGGTGTATACCAATGATATCTGCAATTTTACCCTGTAGCGGAGGGATAATTCCTCCACCTAATATCATCATTACCAGTAATGCCGAACCTTGTGAAGTATACTTACCAATACCGGCAATACCTAAGGCAAAAATAGATGGCCACATAATACTACAGAATAAACCGCCGCTCATAAAAGCATATATTGCAACATCACCTTTGGTAAATAAACCTATAAGCATAGCTGCCATACCCAGAACGCCAAATATCATAAGTGTTCTCGCCGGACGATCCTGCCCCATAAAGAAGCCTCCTATCTGTATAAGTATTACAGCTGCATAAGCATAAAGCGGTGTAATATCCTGGCCTGAAATAGCATTGGCAGCAAGCACAACCCCAAAGGCGATATATGGAACTATAATCAGTAATATTTTCCTTGTACTGTTTGATGGGTTAAATACAGATATAGCCCCTGCCCAGCGGCCTATCATTAAACTTCCCCAGTACATAGATATAAATGGTGCAATGGCAGAACCTGTAAGTTCCCCAAATTCAGGAGTGCCTAAAAGTTCACCCAGGTTACTTTGTATGGTTACCTCTACGCCTACATAAGTAAATATAGCCAGCATACCAAGTACCAACTGCGGATAGCGCATAGCGCCCCATCCTTCAGGTTTTTTTCTGGCCGCTGTATTGGCATACAATAAACCTAAAACCACCACGAGTAATGTTGCAATGGTAAGCCCTAAACCAAGGAAGTCTTTTTCCCTGTTTTCTATAAATCTTGTTATAAATTCAGGATCTTCATATCTTGAAAATATATAGCCGAAAATACAGATAAGGATAAGTGTAATTATTAAAAGAGTATTTAACGCTTTTTTTGAAGGCTCAAATAGTGATTCAGACTTCCCTGATGGAAGTTTTTTAGAAAAGAAAAACAATCCGGCAGCAATAAGGAATAGTGCACCTACAAACATGTACAATATTTCCATTTTATCCAGTGATTCCGGCCTTTGTGCAAACTCCTCTATATTAACACCGGCTGCCACACCAAATAATGCTATTGAAACAACTATAGGCCCTATAGTAGTACCTAATGAGTTGATACCACCGGCAAGGTTAAGCCTGTTTGAAGCTGTGTGCGGCTCACCCAATGATGCGGCAAAGGGCTGTGCCGAAGTTTGCTGAAGCGAAAAACCAAGCGCTACTATAAAAAGTGCTCCAAGGATAAGGTAGTAATCTCCCGATTGTACTGCAAAAATCATAGCTGCAGCACCCACTGCACTAATAAGCAAACCGTTTATAATACCCTTTTTAAATCCCCATGAATTTAAAATATCTTTTTTGATTAAGGTACTAAAAGCAAATAAAGCAATGGCTCCTATGTAATATGCTCCATAAAAGGCAAAGTCTATAAGCTGGCTCTGAAACTGGTCTAAGCCGAATTTTGCTTTACAGAATGGAATGAAAACACCATTTGATGCTCCAATAAAACCCCAGAAGAAGAACACGGTAATAAGCGTGTACAACGCGGGGTAATTGGTTTTTGTCTGTTCTGAATTCATAAAAATGTACTTATTATTAATAGTTGTTAGATACGGTTTTATTCTGATTTTTTGATTTCTGACCTTGGGCCTATCCCATTATTGTTAAATGCTTCTATCTGAAAATAGTAGGCATCGCTCCTGTCAAGACCTGCAAAGTAATATTCATTTTTGCCATACACCATTATAGCGCCATACATTTTATCTGGCGACTTACCAAAGTATATAACATATCCGTCTGCATTTGGGTCCTGCTGCCATTTAAACCAAACATTCCTGCGTTCTCCTTTTTTTCTGGGCTGAGCCCTTAACGGTGCAAAGTTTTGTACCTCTCCCGGCACAGTACCAGACCCCTTGCCAAAAACCCTGAGTCCGCTTATGGCAAACTTACCTGTAGGCATCTGTATATTTTCTAATTTAATATAGCGCGCTTTGTCAGGTTTTTGCAGCTCTATATAATCATGGGGTACATCTTGTGTATTTTTGCTTTTATCTATAAGCACCTTCCATTTTTTTCCGTCATTGGATGAGTAAATAATATACTTATGCCCTGTGGTAGTATCGGGTTTCCCCATAATATCAACATCCTGGTCGGCATAGTTTATCTGTATTGCATTTACTGTGCTTGTTTCGCCCAGATCTGTAATAAGATATTCCCCCTTATTAGCTGTTTCAGCGCTCCAGTAAGTTTTAATATCCTCATCTACAGTAAAATTTGGCTGAAAACCACCAAGTGTAGAAGATACCTGCACCGGCTTATTATAGTTAAGCAGCATCCACCCTGTAAAAGAGCTCAGGCCAGTATGGGACTTTTGTTCTGATGGTAAATAGGTAGGATAATCACCATAGGCGGTATTAGAGTACATAACACCGTCTTTATCAAATCCTGCGGGCCAGATGCCTATACGCCTTTCAAAATTATTTTTGGTAGAAATTACAACCGTAGAGACATGCCAGTAAGCATTATTTGCATCCTGATAGGTACCTCCATGACCTGCTCCCCTGGCAAAACCTCCAGGCTTGTATGAAAACGGATTATGTGGCTGATATTCAAAAGGGCCAAGCGGTTTATCGCTAACATATACACCATCGGCATACCCGCTAAACTCTGTACCCGGAGCTCCATATTGCAAATAATATTTTCCATTATGCTTTGTCATAAAAGCACCTTCTGTAAAAGGTTGCAGGAAAGTATTATCATTATATTCCCCAAAACGTTCCCATCCATGCTCATCATCATTAAGGGCGAGTACCGGGATAACATCACCTTCCGGCTGAAAAGTTTTTCTGTTAAGCTTTACGCCATACAGCGGATACATATTACTTGAGCCATAATACAGGTAAACCTCATCATTTTCTTTATCCCAAAAAATCTGCGGATCCCATGCCCCCGCCTCAAACTTATGTACCAGTTCTTTCCAGTTATCAGTTTCAGGATTAGTGCTCATCCATATAGGAAATTCTTTAGTATGTGTAGAACCTACTACTAAGAGTGTATCATTTACATAAGAAAGTGAGGGAGCACAAAGCTCATCGTATACTTTATGTTCAGGCCTTAAAAATTTACGGGGTATAAATTTCCAGTCTATCATGTTATCACTGTGCCAATACCCCCACTGATTGGTAGAAAAAAGGTAATATTTATCTTTAAAATATGTTATTACAGGATCGGCAGTTGCTCTGTGTTTGCCCTGTGTTACAAAGTTGGGAATCGGGCAATAGCCATAATCAATATTAATTGG
>CAMPIZ010000266.1 GCA_946886675.1 uncultured Flavobacterium sp. | reverse complement strand
GCTTTTAATTGCTTAGCGACCTTGATTTTAATTCGAGAAGTTCCTTAATGTAGCCCGGCTCCAGGTGGGAGTACCCATTGCATGACTGAAGCAGTTTAGAGTAGCCTTTTTCTACGGCTGCCCAAAAAAGCTGCTGTTCGTCGTCACAAAGGGCATACAGTTCCAGCTTTCTGCAAATGGTGGTGTGCATCCTGCTGTCTATAAACCCCCATCCCATCTCGTGCCTTTCATGAAAGCCCTGCGAAGGGATATGCGATTGTAGCCTGTTGATAAGGTTAAGGGTTGTTGCCTTGGGTTTAAGGCCGGCAAGCTCGCTTAGGGCGAGCCTGATGATCTCGTCGTACCCCTTCCATCTAATGGAAAAGATAGCGGTAGAATTTAGTTCAATAAATCCGTTTGGCATGTTCGTAATTTGTTTAGTTGGTGGTTAATGAATTGGTTGGTTGGATGTGTTATGTATTCAAATATTTTTAGTTTTTTAAGTTATGCCTAATGTCCCGTAGGGAATCTCTTTACTGCTGTCTTTTTCCACTTCTACACCATGCACAGTAAAAGGCATGGGCAGCATTTCTTCATACGTTTGCGTGTGCTCCAGGGCTATGCTGTTAAAATTCTGCGGATTAAGCACAATTTTATTTGTGTTGCCAAGGCCGTGTTCTGCAACCGTTTTTTCCAGTGTTTTCAGGGTAATTTCTCTCCCTAAGTATATAAGCTGCGTTTTCATAGGCTGAGATTTGGTTAGAAAAATAGTTAAAATTTTACAAAAATTCAAAATTTAAAATCCGAAAATCGATGAACGGCGTAAATCTTCCTATAAACGTTAAATTACCAATCATGAAAATTTCAAAAATTTATTCAATTGCCATAGTGGCTTTTATGTTAATGCTTGGCACTGTGTCTTTTGCACAAAAAACAGTAATGGTGGGCGGAGCGCCAATGTACCCTACTAAAGACATTATAGACAATGCGGTAAACTCTAAAGACCACACTACGCTTGTGGCTGCGGTTAAAGCGGCAGGGCTGGTAGAAACATTAAAAGGCAAAGGGCCGTTTACGGTTTTTGCACCTACAAATGAAGCTTTTGATAAACTGCCAAAAGGTACGGTTGAAACCCTTTTAAAACCTGAAAACAAAAAAATGCTGCAAAGCGTGCTTACTTATCATGTTGTTGCAGGAAAATGGAGCGCTGCAGATGTAATGGCCGCTATTAAAAAAGGTAACGGTACAGCAGAAGTAGCTACAGTACAGGGCGGAAAGCTATGGTTTAAAATGGACGGCAAAGATGTATGGGTGATTGATGAAAAAGGAGGAAAAGCAAAAGTTACCATTGCGGATGTTAACCAGAGTAATGGAGTAATTCATGTAATTGATACTGTGCTTATGCATAAGTAATAATATAAATTCAGTGTGTGTCTGGTTTTAGGTTGATTGAAAAAGCCTCTGCATTTGCAGAGGCTTTTTACTTGGCTGATGGTTGTTAAGTCCTGTTAAGACTTTACTTTAGATTATTGGGTAGCCGGATAGATTCAGGCAGCTATGTATTTTCTAAATGCATTATTTTATTCTACTATCTTTTTAAGCCCGTCTATTACTGTTGCCCAGTTAGCTTCAGAGTGTTTTGCCTTTTCCTCGTCATAGTTGGATTGTGTAATGCTAAGCTGTGTGCCTTCGGATACTTCTTTAACTTCATAAGAAACATACAGATAATTATCCGGCTCGTCCGGCAGGCCGCTCCAGCTACTTAGATAGCTAAAGGTCAGTTTTTTATCCTGTTCATATTCAAGCACTTCGCCTTTATCTTCATATTTCTGTCCTTCATACTCGCCCCAAAAGCGTATAGGGCTGCCCACTTTCCAACTGGTTTCCTGATTGGAGCCAAAAAAATACTGTTTTACAATGTCTGCGTCGGTAAGAGCTTCCCAAACTTTTTTTAAGGGTGCTTTTACAATAGTCTGGTATGTGGTTTTATGCCTGGTTTGCATTATTTCATTTTTTATGAGTAACAAATATAACGAAGTAGCTACTACAAGCAGGGGTGTGATATGGACATTCTGGTGGTTATAGAGATTAGGTTGAAATTATCATAAAAATAAAAAGCTCCCAAAGGAAGCTTTTGTATAATAGTGTGTAATTAAATTACTCTGATTTAATTTTTATTTCAAACAATTTGTCCCAGTTTTTACCCGTAACAAAAATGGTTTTGGTTTTAGGGTTGTAAGCAATACCGTTTAGCACATCAAGATCAGGATGGGGGGTAACTTTCTTTTTAAGCTCGCTAAGATTTAGCACTGCCTCAACCGATCCCGTTTTAGGGTTTATTACGGCAATGGCATCCATTTGGTAAATGTTGCCATATATTTTACCGTCTATCCACTCCAGCTCGTTAAGAGCCTTTATTTTGTTTCTCTGGGTGTAAACATTTAAATAATCTACCTCTCTAAGTGTTTCCGGATCCAGTATCCATATTTTCTCGGTACCGTCACTCTGGTACAGGTATTTGCCATCGTTTGTAAGGCCCCAACCCTCAATGTTCTTAAAGTAGTTAAATTCTTTTACCTTTTCAAAGGTATCAGCATCATATACAAAGCCCTTATTCTCCCTCCATGTAAGCTGGTATATTTTATTGTTTAGCACTGTAATACCTTCACCAAAATATTGGTTCTCCAGGCTCACCTGCTTATATACCTCTCCGGTTTTGTAGTTTATTTTCCTAAGTGTAGAAATACCATACCTGCCTGTGCCTTCTATAAGTGTATCGCGATAAAATTCAAGTCCCTGAGTGTAGGACTTAGTATCGTGCTCATAGGTGTTTACAATTTCATACTTTAAAAGTTCGGCCTCAACGTTGCTTACCAGCTCAACCCTTCCGGTAGCTTCGGTTTCTTCGCCGTCAAAATATACCTTAGCAGTAATGTTCTGGTAACCCAGCCTTTGGTTTTGCAGCGCAAAATCAATTTTTTCGGTGCCTTTTGCAGCGCCAATTCTTTTATCATTAATATAAAACGCAACAGAATCTATCTCTTCGTTTTTCTTATTTATAATGCCCAGTGAAAGCGATTCCTGCGGCTGATATTGCTGTTTTAGTACCGAAGTATCAAGTGAGAATAAATTTTTTTCAGAATTTTTACCGCCGTCACAGTTTATAGCGGCTGCTCCCAATAAAATGAGTGCTAGTAAGTTATGTTTTTTCATGATTTTATTAATAGTGTTCACAATATACAATTGTATTTTACAACTGGCAATGGCTTTGCGAAAATACAAAAAGATTGTATATTTGCACCGGCAAGTCCTACACGACCAGCTCCTGCAGAATCCTCCAGGGTGGGAACACAGCAAAGGTATGCGGTTGTAGCGGTGCGATGTAGGTCGCTTGCCATTTTTTTTTAGCTTTTCTTTGGGTCTTCCGTTCGGGAGATTTTTTTATTTTTAATAGTCTTGTTTTTGCAGCTTTTCCGGCTGTCTGCTGTAGCTTTTTTTGCAAAATGCATTTGCTTTTCCGCGCCTCGGGCTTCCAC
>CAMPIZ010000265.1 GCA_946886675.1 uncultured Flavobacterium sp. | reverse complement strand
GGTCTTTCTTCGTGGAGTCCTTAAAAAGAAGGTTAATCCAAAACTGCTTTCCAACATAATTCAAACGTTTAAAGTTAATAAAGGTCGAACTGTTGTACTATAAAATCAAGTCGTTAACGTGCTTTACCTGTTGTAAATCAATTAATTACACGGATTTTGTGGCGCACTTTTTTTTTCGGGCTGCTGCGCCACGAATGCACCACAAAAATTTTGTGCATTTTTATCAATTTTGTGTATTTACAGGGTAAAAATAAAAAACCTGCAAATTGTTAACTTGCAGGTTTTTAGCATTTTAAGATATTTTGACTCTGATTTGAGCCTTTTTTCGCAGAGAGGAAGGGATTCGAACCCTCGATGCCCTTTTGGAGCATACACACTTTCCAGGCGTGCGCCTTCGACCACTCGGCCACCTCTCTAATTTATAGCGTGCAAAAATAGCATTAAATAATTGATAACAAAAATTATTGCGACAATTCTCCGCATACAGGAGCTTCAAACATTGCTTTAAACTCGCCCCCTGAAATATTTTTACCAAGCAGATACATCAGTTTTGTTATAGCTGCCTCTGTAGTAATATCTGCACCGGAAATAACACCTATTTCCTTGAGCTGTGTACTGGTTTCATAATGACCCATATTTACACTTCCACCCGAACATTGCGTTACATTTACAATATACAGACCTTTTTTAATAGCGTTTTTTAATATGGATATAAACCAGTCTTCTGTAGGTGCATTCCCCGATCCGTAAGTCTCAAGAATAACTCCCTTTAATCCCGGCGTATCTAAAACAGAATTCAGCACACGTTCATTTATACCAGGGAACATCTTAATAATAACAACATTATCATCAAGTTGATAATTTACCTTTAACTCCTGATTGCTGTCAGTTCTAAGAAGCAGTTCCTTGTTTAACTTTAAGTGTACACCAGACTCAGCAAGTGATGGATAGTTAGGCGATGTAAACGCATTAAAATGCTCTGCACTAATTTTAGTAGTACGGTTGCCTCTATACAATTTATATTCAAAATAAAGACATACCTCCCTTACTCCCGGATGGTTTTTATACCTTAAGGAGGCAATTTGAATTGCTGTTATAAGATTTTCCTTAGCATCGGTACGCAAATCGCCTATAGGCAGCTGCGAACCTGTAAATACAACCGGCTTGTTAAGCCCTTCGAGCATAAAGCTTAAAGCTGATGCTGAATAAGACATTGTGTCCGACCCATGAAGAATAACAAACCCGTCAAAATCATCATAATGCTTTTCTATTATAGAAGCAATTTTAATCCATTTTGAAGGATCCATGTTTGATGAATCTATCGGTGTTTCAAACGAAACTGTTTCTATATTGCAGTCAAGCTGTTTTAACTCCGGTATCCTTTGTAAAAGCTTTTTAAAATTGAATGCTTTAAGCACTCCGGTTTCAAAATCTTTTACCATACCAATAGTTCCCCCGGTATAAATAAGAAGTATAGTAGGTTTAGATTGCATTTTCGTACTTCATTTTGTTTACCACCGGATTTGCATACATAGCCAGGAAACCTTCCCTGAGAATTTGGTTTTCTATATCAATGCGCAGTTCCAGGCGTCTTTCAAACAGTTGTTTCTCCTTTTCGGTATAATATTTAGAAAAACGGGTGGTATCGTGTAAAAGATCGTAAGCAATGTAGTTTGTAGGCCAAAGCCTGTATGTAGTCAGTATAGAATCGTCTATTACCTGTGCAAGCGCCTGTATCTGTTTATTCTGATTATCATATTCGTCGGCTATTTCATCCAGCTCATTGGTGAGTATATCGCATACATGTATATGTATTCTTTTCTTCTGTCCCATTATACCACTTAAGAGTGTCATAAAATCTTCATTTTTCTCCTTAATGTAGATTTCATCTTTTGCCTTGGCCATCAATTGAGGCATCTTTAATGCATCAGTAGGATCATATTCATAGGATATGGAAACCGGTACAATTTTAAGCTTTTTAAAATACATCATCAGGTTTTCCTCATCGCTCGCCATAGCCAGCATTTTAAGCACTCCCTGTTGTGTTTCGTCGTTCCCGTCTTTAGTGCGCCCTTCGCGCTGCGCTATCCAAACCGAGCGGTTTTCACGTGTAAGCAGCTGGCAAATATATTCGCTCATAAGCTTAGAGCTTTGCAGTAGCTCTCTTGGAGACAGGCCCCGCTGAACCAAAAAGTTACGGTTTAAGCGTGAAAGTATGTGTAAAAATGACTTTTGCACAAGATTATCACCAATTGCAGAAGCAGTCATTACCAGGCCGTGATCATGTAAAGACACGTTAAGCAACGAAGTATCTAATATTATATCTCTGTGATTTGATATAAAAAGATACGGTGTATGAGGATCAAGCTTTTCAAACCCCGAAGTAGTAAGTCCTTCCGAACTTTTTTCCAACACTTTTTGTACTGCCGGATAAATAAAATTTATCTGAAAATCTCTTTTAGAATGTGTTTTTTTAAGCTGTTCTGTCCAAACATCCTCCTCTGTATCCGGAAAAGCAAAACTCATAAGTGCTTTCATCATAGGGTGGCTCACTACACTGCATATAGCACCGTTTACCTCAGTATCATAAAAAGGCCTGATATGATCAAATTTGGACATGTATTCTTACGGGTTAAAACAATTCACAAAAGAACAAAAAAATTATCAATTTTAAGGGAATTCTGTGTTAAATACCGAAAATATCCACCGAATTTTGTGTTGTAATTTCTGCTATTTTATCCACAGGTAGATTATAGATTACCGCCAGTTTTTCTGCTATTAGCTTGGTATAACTACTCTCGTTTCGCTTACCTCTGTAAGGCACGGGAGCCAGATATGGCGAATCTGTTTCTAGGACTATATGCCTAATGTCAATCCGGTTTAAAAACTGGTCTATCTTACCGTTTTTAAAAGTTACTACGCCACCTATCCCAAGTTTCATGTTGTAAGAAATAGCTTTTTGGGCCTGATTAAAGTCTCCGGTAAAGCAATGAAATATACCATACAGGCCTTCTCCTTTTTCGCACTCCAGAACTTCGAAAACCTCATCAAAAGCATCCCTGCAATGGATATTAATCGGAAGATTATATTTTTTGGCAAGCTGTATCTGATATTTAAAAGCATACTGTTGCTCTTTAAGGGTAGATTTGTCCCAATACAAATCTATACCTATTTCCCCTATAGCGGCAAACTTCCTTTTTGCCAGCTGTTCCTCCACATGAGCAAGTTCATCCATGTAATTTTCCTTTACATATGTAGGGTGCAGCCCCATCATAAGGAAAATATTTTCAGGATACTTAGCTTCAAGGTCATACATGGCTTGTGTGTAGGATGAATCTATAGAAGGCACAAAAAAACGCTTTACCCCAGCATCAAGCGCACGCTGCATCATCAGGCTGCGGTCTTCTGCAAATTCTTCGCTATATAAATGTGTATGTGTATCTGTAAAGATCATTCTAATGGTTTTGGGTTGCAAAATTACAAACCTTAGCTGTTTTTTACCTTATTAATAATATATTTTAAAGTATTTTTGGG
>CAMPIZ010000264.1 GCA_946886675.1 uncultured Flavobacterium sp. | reverse complement strand
ATATAATCCTTTTAATGCCTTGTAAACATAAGGTCTAATCTCTAATGAATCTATAGGTTCAGCAAAAGAAGCAAGCATTAATACAGCATCATGATTATTTCCACTTTCAATCATATTTATAGCCCATTCAACAGCATAATTGTAGTTAAAATAATCTATTACACTATGGTGCTGTATTAATTGCGTAAGTATATCACGTCTTTTCACTTTTAAATATTTATGTTTACAAACATATTAAAAATACTTAATTTTCAACCCGTTGACACAAATGCCGTAAAAATGCCGTAGTAAAACCGCTATCAAATAATTACCTTGCGGTCTAATTTTGTCCCATAACTTTAAAGCAAAAATTATGGAAACTGTTGGAAAAAGAATTGCCGAAATAAGAAAGCAAAAAGGGTTAACACAAGAGGAAGTGGCAGAGGCTGCAAAGATAAATTTACGCACACTGCAGCGTATTGAAAAGGAAGAAACCGAACCTCGTGGCAACAGCCTTAAAGGCATTTGCGAAGCTCTGGAAATAAATATAGAAGACATACTGGATTATGGCAAAGTAGAAGACAGGAGTTATTTGGTATACATGCACCTTTCTGTAATGAGTTCGATGGTTATCCCGCTGGGTAATATTATCCTTCCGCTTATTTTGTGGCTTAACAAAAGAGACAGAATAGTAGCTGTTGCCAGCCAGGGCAAAAATATTATTAACTTCCAGATAACGTGGAGCCTTATGTTTTATGCAACTATAGTCATCTTTATATGGAGTAAGCTTATGCACTACCCTTTTAATAGTTATGCATTTGTTGTATTTGTACTTATTGTAAGCATCTTTAATTTCTTATACCCTATAATAGCAGCAATAATGGTGAGCCGGGGAAGCACTAAAAACTTCTGGCCGGCACCCATTAAATTTATAAAATAAGAATGCTATGTTTGTAAGCCTATTTTATAAGCCATGACAAACATACAATACATATCGGGGCAGGTTACAGCCCCTGTAAAAAGCATAGAAAATACCTTACAGCTGCTAAGCGAAGATTGCACCATCCCTTTTATTGCGCGTTACCGTAAAGACAGGACGGGCAACCTGGATGAGGTGGTTATAGAACAGATATCCAAACTTAACCAGGCGTATGAAGCCATAGTAAAGCGAAAAGAAGCGATTTTAAAGAGCATTGAAGAGCAAAACGGGCTAACGCCCGATTTAAAGCAGAAAATCGATGCGAGCTTTGATATGGCCGAACTGGAGGATTTTTACCTTCCGTTCAAAAAACGCAAAAAGACTAAAGCCGATACTGCACGTGAAAACGGGCTGGAGCCGCTGGCTAAAATCATTATGGCTCAAAACAGTGATGATGTAGATTTTATAGCATCAAAATACCTTAACGATAAAGTGGCCAATGAAGATGAGGCGCTACAGGGTGCCCGCGATATTATTGCAGAATGGATAAATGAGAACCTGTACATACGTAAAAACCTGAGGAGGATGTACGGGCGTAAGGCAGAGATAACTACAAAAAAAGTTAAGGATGCTGATGAAGAGAAAGCCAAAAAATTTGAGCAGTATTTAGACTGGAGCGAGAATCTGGCAAAAGCCCCTTCACATAGGGTATTGGCCATTTTGCGGGCAGAAAACGAGGGCATTATAAAATTTAAGGTAGAAATAGATAATAACGAAGCTCTTGATTTTGTGGAGCAGGCTGTTATAAAAAATAACCGCGAAACCGCGGGCCAGCTAAAGCTGGCCATTAAGGATAGTTACAAACGGCTGCTGGCACCTGCCATTTCTAACGAGGTGCTGCAGGAGGCTAAAGCTAAAGCCGATGCTACCGCAATAGGCGTTTTTGCCGGAAACTTAGGACAGCTACTACTGGCTCCGCCACTGGGTGAAAAGAGGATATTAGCCATAGACCCTGGTTACCGTACAGGCTGCAAGGTGGTTTGCCTTGATGAGAAAGGAGACCTGTTGTACAACGAAACTATCTTTCCTCATCCGCCGCAAAACGAGAGTGCCATTGCCATGAAAAAAATACGGTCTATGGTAAATGCCTATAAAATAGATGCCATATCAATAGGAAATGGGACCGCTTCGCGTGAAACTGAGCATTTTATAAAAAAAATAGCTTTTGATAAGCCTGTTCAGGTATTTGTAGTAAGCGAGGCAGGCGCATCGGTATATTCTGCATCAAAAATAGCAAGGGATGAGTTTCCTAATTATGATGTAACTGTAAGAGGAGCCGTATCTATAGGACGCAGACTTAGCGACCCGCTTGCAGAACTCGTAAAAATAGAACCGAAGGCTATAGGTGTAGGGCAATATCAGCATGATGTGGATCAGGGCAAACTAAAGGAGGAGCTGGATACGGTGGTAATGCGCTGCGTAAACTCGGTGGGTGTCAATATCAATACGGCAAGCAAGTCATTGTTGGGCTATGTATCGGGCATAGGCGAAAAGCTTGCAGAAAACATAGTTGCCTACCGTAGCGAAAACGGACCGTTTGAAGACCGGAAGCAGCTTAAAAAAGTGGCAAGGTTGGGCGACAAGGCCTACCAGCAGGCGGCGGCTTTTGTGAGGATACCTAACGCTAAGAACCCGTTGGATAATTCGGCAGTACATCCTGAGGCTTATGGCATAGTGGAGAAAATGGCGAAGGACATGAAACTTAAAACTGCCGAACTCATTTCTAATAAAGAAGCTATCTCAAAAATAGCTATTGATAAATATACAACAGAGGATGTTGGGGTACTGGCATTGAAAGATATTTTAAAAGAGCTTGAAAAACCTGGGCTTGACCCAAGAAAATCGGCTAAGGTATTTGAGTTCGATCCTAATGTAAGGTCTATAAACCATCTACGCACAGGCATGATACTGCCGGGCATTGTGAATAATATTACCAACTTTGGCTGTTTTGTAGATATAGGTATTAAAGAAAGCGGGTTGGTACATATTTCCCAACTTAAAGAAGGCTTTGTGAGCGATGTAAACGAAGTTGTAAAACTGCATCAGCATGTTGAGGTTAAGGTGCTTGAAGTAGACGAAGCCAGAAAAAGGATACAGTTAACAATGGTATTATAAAAAAATATATATTAGCATCACCAATAATTTTTTAACAAACCTTTAATAACTATGGATCAATCAGTTGAAATGCAAAGTGCTTTTGCAGCTTTTTTCTCGGTGCTTATTGTAATAGCACTTGTAATTACAGTAATTTCTATTGTAAGCTACTGGAAAATTTTTGAAAAAGCAGGCAAGCCGGGTTGGGCTGCCATTATTCCTATCTACAGTACTATTGTGCTGCTGGAAATAATTAAAAAGCCGTGGTGGTGGCTGCTTTTATTGCTAATACCGGGCGTAAACTTAATTTTTGCTATCTGGGCTACAAACCTGCTTTCTAAAAGCTTTGGCAAAAATGAAGGGTTTACAATAGGGCTAATATTATTGCCTGTTATTTTCCTGCCTATACTGGCATTTGATAAGTCGGCCAGGTACATTTACAAAGAAAACAATGAAATGGGACAAATAGGCCTTGAAGCATAATTATAATTAAGCACAAAAATAAAACCCCTCTGA
>CAMPIZ010000263.1 GCA_946886675.1 uncultured Flavobacterium sp. | reverse complement strand
TTTATACAGGCTTGCAGTAGGCAGGAGACCTTAAGTAACTTTACAATACAAAATAAAAAAGCCACGATTACTCGTGGCTTTTTTATTTATACCTATAAGATTAAAACTTAATTGTTTTGCCTGTATCCATACCATTATTTTTAGCTAATACCCCGCACATATGGAAAAGCATCCTTGCTCCCACATTACCGTCCCAATCATCACCTTCTTCTCCCGGAGCCACTTCCACAAGGTCAAAACCTATAATTTGTTTTCCGCTTGATGCCAGCTTACTGAAAAGATAGGCTGCCTGCTCAAATGAGAAACCTCCCGGAACCGGAGTTCCTGTATTAGGGCAATACCACGGATACAAACCATCTATATCAAAACTGATGGATACCTTTTGCGGCAATTGGGCAATAATATTATCACACTGCTGCTTCCAAGTTATGCCTTCAAAAGTTTCTGTTTTAAGGTCACTATCAGTAAATACTTTTACACGGCCATTTTGTTCCTCAACCACTTCTACCTCCTGCTGGCAAAAATCACGGATACCTACCTGTACAATTTTTGATATTTGCGGCAGCTGAAGTGCATTATACATTATAGACGCATGAGAATAAGTAAACCCTTCGTATGCTATGCGAAGATCCATATGGGCATCAAGATGGAGAATACCAAAATTATCATGCTTTGATGCAAGCGCTTCATAATAACCAAGTGGCGTACTATGGTCTCCTCCTAAAAGCACAACTTTTTTTCCTTTATCCATCCAGTACAGTATCCTGGATTTTAATTCGTTTTTAAATTCAAGGCAGATAACATTAATTTCGTTGAGATTGGCTTTTAGTGAAGCATCCTCATCAATGTTTTCCCCATTTTCAAGAGCTTCAATTATTGGCTGCGCCAGGTTTTTGTATTTCCTGCTCTTATCAGCCCACTCTTCTGTATGGCCGTTTTCATCAAGATAAATGCCTAGTTTCCACAAATCAGGGAATTCCTGATGCTGCAGGTCTACCTGAAAAGAAGCTTCTAATATGGCATTAGGCCCTTCTGAAGCGCCGGCACCATAACTAACCGTTACTTCCCAGGGTGCAGGAACAATGATAATATCACTCTCTTCTGCTGTGAATGGCAACCCGAATATACTGGCATCCGAAAGGCCCGGCTGGCTCGGATCGAACCCTGCTATTTTTTGCTCTTTTGTCATTTTTTACTTTTTATGAGATAATATCCCTGCTTTTAAAATCTGCCCAAACTCATACATATCTTCATAAGAGCTATAGAATGGTACCGGTGCAAGCCTTATCACGTTAGGCTCCCTCCAGTCGGTTATTACACCCTGTTTCATAAGATAATCGAACAATGCCCTACCTTCACCATGCAGATAAACCGAAAGCTGGCATGCCCTTTCGTGGGGATTTGCAGGAGTTAGTACTTCAAAAGTGCTATCTACTTCCTTGTCAATTTCGTGCAGGATAAATTCAAGGTAAGAAGTAATGCAATCCCTTTTTTGTATAAGCGCATGCATACCTACCTCATCAAACATTTCTACCGAAGCAAGGTAAGGTGCCAGTGAAAGTATAGGAAGGTTACTAACCTGCCATCCATTTGCACCGCGAACAGGATCGAACTGCGGCTCCATTAAAAAGCGGCGTTCTTTGTTGTGGCCCCACCATCCCGCAAAGCGCGGAAGGTCAAGATCATTATGATGCATTTCATGCACAAAAGCCCCTGAAGCGTTCCCAGGACCTGAGTTCATATATTTATAGCTACACCAGGCAGCAAAGTCTACATTCCATTCGTGAAGCTCAAGATGGATATTTCCTGCCGCATGTGCAAGGTCCCAGCCTACATAAGCACCGGCATCCTGCCCCGCTTTTGTTATGGTTTTCATATCAAACACCTGGCCGGTATAGTAGTTTACGCCACCTATAAGCACAAGTGCCAGCTCATCGCCCACCTCCTTTATAGTATCCAGTACATCTTCCAGCCTTATATTGTGTTCTCCCGGCCTTCTTTTAATTTCTACAATAGCATCTTCCGGTTCTAACCCATGAAACTTTACCTGGGTTTTTATCATATACTGGTCACTTGGAAAAGCCTTTTCCTCACAAATAATCTTGAACCTTTTTTGTGTAGGCCTGTAAAATGTTACCATAAGCAAGTGCAGGTTAACAGTAAGGGTATTCATAACTGTTACTTCACTTGGCAGTGCCCCCACAATTTTACTAAGCGGAGCCGCAAAACGCTCGTGATAATCCCACCATGGTTTATCGGCATAAAAATGGCCTTCTACTGCCAGCTTTGCCCAGTCATCCATAACTTCATCAACATAAGCCTTTGTCCTTTTTGGCTGAAGCCCAAGCGAATTACCAGTAAAGTATATTACCTGTTTGCCGTTCACATGAGGAAAAATAAATTCGTCCCTGTATTTGGCCAGTTTATCTTTAGCATCAAGCTGCCTCGCAAATTCTCTAGTATTTTGAAATTCCATTTTTATTTGTTTGTTGGGTGGTAAAATTACACAATTAATAAAAAACGGTAAAACAAAAAATCCTGCCGTTTAGGGCAGGATCCTTTTTTATTATAATATTACACATTAAAGTATAAGCATTGCATCGCCATAAGTGTAGAATCTATACTGTTCTTTTACAGCCTCTTCATAAGCCTTTTTCATAAGGTCATGACCCATAAAGGCAGATATCATCATTAACAGTGTTGATTTCGGTGTATGGAAATTTGTAATCATACAGTCTGCAACACTAAAATCATAAGGAGGGAAAATAAATTTATTTGTCCAGCCTACATAAGGATTAAGTGTTTTTTGTGATGAAACGGAACTTTCCATTGCCCTCATAGTTGTTGTACCTACCGCACACACCTTATGTTTTGAAACTTTTGCCTTATTTACAATATCACAAGCCTGCTGTGTAATGATAAGCTCTTCTGAGTCCATTTTGTGCTTAGAGAGATCTTCTACCTCAACCGGGTTAAAAGTACCAAGGCCTACATGAAGCGTAACTTCTGCAAAATCAATTCCCTTTATCTCCAACCTTTTTAGCAGGTGCTTAGAAAAGTGAAGTCCCGCAGTTGGCGCAGCTACCGCACCTTCTTCCTTAGCATAAATTGTCTGGTAACGCTCTGCGTCTTCAGGAACAACCTCCCTATTTATATATTTAGGTATTGGTGTTTCACCAAGTTCATTAAGTTTAGCCCTGAACTCTTCATAAGACCCGTCATATAAAAAACGTAGTGTCCTACCTCTTGAAGTAGTGTTGTCTATAACCTCTGCCACAAGAGAATCGTCATCACCAAAATATAATTTATTACCTATCCTTATTTTTCTTGCGGGATCTACAAGCACATCCCAAAGACGCTGTTCAGAATTAAGCTCCCTTAAAAGGAAAACTTCTATCCTTGCTCCTGTTTTTTCTTTATTACCGTAAAGACGTGCAGGAAAAACCTTGGTGTTATTAAGCACCATTACATCGCCCTCATCAAAATAGTCAAGTATATCTTTGAAAAGCTTATGCTCAATAGTTTTAGTTTTTCTGTTTACAACCATTAAACGCGATTCATCCCTGTTT
>CAMPIZ010000262.1 GCA_946886675.1 uncultured Flavobacterium sp. | reverse complement strand
CATTTGGGAAAAGCGCTCCAATGTATTGGAACCTATGCGCACAGACACTAACATAAGGTATTACGACATAAACAATCTTCAAAAATTGCTTCACATCAGCACATTACATAACTTTGGTTATAAAATATCTACAATATCAAAAATGCCTCCGGAAAAGCTTCCGGTTCTTGTAAAAGAGATACTTTCAAAAAACAATATCACAGATCATGTGCTTAATAACTTTAAACTAGCCATGATGAATTTTGACCAGGCATTGTTTCTTAATACCTACAACTCATTATTACAGGAAAAATCGTTTAAGGAAATATTCTACAGTTTTTTTATCCCATTGCTTAAAGAGATTGGCTATTTATGGCAAACCAACACTATAACCCCTGCACATGAGCATTTTATAAGCTTTCTCATTAAACAGAAGCTGGCGTCCAATACAGAAAAAATACAGGCCCAACCTCCGGTAAAGACCGATAGAACTTATGTTTTATACCTTCCGCTTAATGAAATACATGAGCTTGGGCTAATGTTTCTTAACTATGAGCTTTCCCTTAACGGATACAAAACCGTATATTTAGGGGAGAGTGTACCTATAGATAACCTAAAAGACATTAAAACCTATTTTAGCAATATTACGTTTATAACATATAGCACTATTGAACCAACCAGTACTGAAATCAATACCTATATTAAAAATTTAAAACAAAATGTTGTTAACGACAACACTACCAGGCTTTGTCTTTTTGGCAGAAATACAGAGTTCATAGACGATTATTTACTGAATGAAAACATAAAGATTTATAACTCTATTTCTCATTTCACAGAGTCCATATAATAATTAACATTTACTTTATGGTTTTTGTCTAATTATTTTTTAATTTTATTAAACAATGAAAGCTTCTATAAACATATTAGGTTCCGGTTTTTCTTCATTAGCAGCAGCCTGTTACCTCGCTAAACAAGGTAACGATATAACTGTTTTTGAAAAAAACACCACTGTAGGCGGACGGGCAAGGCAACTTAAAAAAGACGGCTTTGTTTTTGACATGGGTCCTACCTGGTACTGGATGCCTGATGTTTTTGAACGCTTCTTTGCCGATTTTGATAAAAAACCACAGGATTATTACAACTTAAAAAAGCTTTCTCCCGCTTACACCGTATGCTTTGGCAAAATGGATTTTGTTACAATTGCTGATAATCTTGAAGATATATGTAGGGCTTTTGAGGAAGAAGAACCCGGCAGCAGTGCTGCCTTACGAGAATTTATCAGCGAAGCTAAGGGAAATTATGATATTGCGATTAAAGATCTTGTATACCGCCCCGGTTTGTCTCCTCTTGAATTGGTTACACCGCAAACCATAAAAAAGTTGGGACAGTTTTTTGGTAATATATCAAAAGACATCCGTAAAAAATTCACTAACAAAAGACTTGTGCAGATACTTGAATTCCCTGTGCTTTTTTTAGGTGCAAAACCAACTGACACTCCTTCTTTTTATAATTTTATGAATTATGCCGATTTCGGACTTGGCACCTGGCATCCCGAAAACGGAATGTACAGTGTTGTAGAAGGAATGTATAAACTAGCAATTGAGCTTGGTGTAAAATTTGAAACCGATGCAGAAGTTCAGAAAATTGGTATAGATAACGGCAGCGCATCATATATAATAATAAACGGAGAAAAAAAATATTCTGATATCACTTTAAGCGGTGCTGATTATCATCATACAGAAACACTTTTAGATAAAAAATACAGGCAGTATAATGAGGCCTACTGGAATAAAAAAACCTTTGCGCCTTCTTCTCTTCTGTTTTATGTGGGCTTCGATAAAAAAGTAGCTAATGTAACCCATCATACGCTTTTCTTTGATACAGATTTTGATGTGCATGCGCAAGACATATATGATAATCCCCGCTGGCCGGATGAACCACTGTTTTATGCGAGTTTTCCATCCAAGACTGATGCGAATGCAGCACCGGAAGGGCATGAAGCAGCTATTTTTCTCATACCGCTTGCCCCGGGCATTGAAGATACAAATACAATAAGAAAAAAATATTTTGACATAATAATGTCACGGCTTGAAGAGCTTACAAACCAAAGCCTCAAATCCCATGTTATATTTAAAGAATCTTTTTGTGTAAACGAATTTATAAACGATTACAATTCTTATAAAGGAAATGCTTACGGACTTGCAAATACACTAATGCAGACTGCATTTTTGAGGCCCGGCTTAAAAAGCAAAAAAGTAAAGAACCTATTCTTCACAGGACAACTAACAGTTCCCGGCCCGGGTGTGCCGCCTGCACTTATTTCAGGCAAGCTGGTGGCAGGACTGATACAAAAACAACTCGACACGCAAACCGTTAAAACCTTAACCCGGCAATATGAAATCAATATTTGACAAAATCTCTTATGAGTGCAGCAAAAATGTAACGCGCGCCTACAGCACCTCGTTTTCTTCTGCAGTAAAAATGCTTTCTCCGCGCATAAGACAGGATATTTATAATATTTACGGCTTTGTAAGGTTTGCCGATGAAATTGTAGACTCCTTTCACGATTATGATAAAGAACAGCTTTTCACCATGTTTGAGAGTGAGTTGGAAAGCGCACTTATACATAAAATAAGCCTTAACCCTGTACTCAATGCCTTTCAGCATACCGTGACAAAATATAATATTACAAAGGAACTGATAGATGCCTTTATGGAAAGTATGAAACAGGATTTGTATAAAAAAGAATATAAGTGTGTTGAAGAGTACAACAAGTACATATATGGTTCTGCAGATGTAGTTGGCCTTATGTGCCTCAAGGTTTTTACAGGTAATGATGAAAGTAAATATGAAGAGCTTAAAGAAGCGGCAATGAAGCTTGGATCAGCGTTTCAGAAAGTGAACTTTCTGCGTGACCTTAAAGCAGATACAGAAGGGCTGGAAAGAAATTATTTTCCTTTGCTCAACCTTAATGAAATGACTGACGAAGTAAAAAAGCAGATTGTAGAAGAAATTGAAGCCGATTTGCAGGAAGGTTATAAAGGCATATTAAAACTACCTGTAGAAGCAAAGTTTGGGGTTTATACCGCATATGCCTATTACAAAAAGCTACTCAAAAAGCTTAAGAATACACCTCCTATGGAAATTAAAAACAGGCGTATAAGAGTAGCTAATTATCAAAAATTAGGGCTTCTGGCCCAGTGTTATTTAAATTATCGCCTTAACTTTATATAAAAATTAATGTTATGTGGATTTATGTATTGGTTTTTATAGCATCGTTTTGCTTTATGGAGTTTATGGCGTGGTTTACCCATAAATACATTATGCATGGTTTTTTATGGAAACTGCATAAAGACCATCATAGAAAAGACCATGACTCGTGGTTTGAACGAAACGATTTCTTTTTCATATTTTATGCATTGGTGAGTATCGGTTTCTTTCTTTTGTGGAAGAATGATATATTAGAGATAGGCCTGGCAATAGGATTAGGTATTTTTGCTTATGGCCTCACTTATTTTCTTGTACACGATATTTTTATACACCAAAGATTTAAAATATTTAGAAATGCCAATAACCGCTATGCAAAAGCTGTAAGGCGTGCTCACAGATGG
>CAMPIZ010000261.1 GCA_946886675.1 uncultured Flavobacterium sp. | reverse complement strand
ATACTATACAGATTAAAGTTTTGTTAAATAAACAAGTTTTTATGTTAATTATTTAAACTTTAATTAAATTTATAGTGGTTGTATTGATGAGTAAAAAGTTTCATTGATATTTATCCCCACTATAATGCTATGCTAATGACCAACATAAAAAAGGTTAGCAGCAAATTTTACAAAATACACATGTTTAATATCTTAATCGTGTGTATTTTTTGCTGTTATGCCGGCCATGCCCAAAACGATACTATTGTTTTAAACAATAATGACCGCCTTATTGGTGAGATTAAAGGTATTGAAGATGGCTTACTTATACTTGAGACAGAATACAGCAAAGAGAACTTTAAAATCAACTGGGCTGATATTAAATCGTTTAAAAGCAATCAGGATTTTTTTATTGTAATGGCGGATGGTACAAGGTATAATGCGACTGTATCTACCGATAGCAGTATGCCGGAAAGAATTGTACTTTATGACAACCAGACCAAAGTAAAAACATATGCCTGGGCTGCAAATGTTGTTTTTATGAGGCCGCAGCAAAGCAGCTTTGATAATAAACTTGAAGCCTCTCTCGCTCTTGGTATCAATCTTACTGAAGGTAATAACTTTAAACAGCTAACACTGAGGAGTACGCTGGGATACAGGTTTGATAAATGGGCGCTGTCTGCCTACGGAAACTCTGTAAATTATCGCCATAAAGAGGAAGACCTGCACAGGACTGATGCCGGTGTGGGTGCTGTATACAGGTTTTCAGGAGATAACTTTGCAGGAGTGTTTAGCGACCTGCTTTCTTCTGATGTACAGCAGCTGGACTTAAGAATAGCTACGCGAGGAGGTGTAGGCCGTTATTTTGTAAATAATGCCAGGGCTTATTTTAACGTTATGGGAGGCTTAGCATGGAATACCGAAAAACTGGACAACATGACCAATGAAAACCGTAACAGTACCGAGGCTTTTGCCGGCTTTGAGGTTAACCTGTTTGATATGAAAGATTTCAGCCTGCTTACTAACGTTGTGGTTTACCCCAGCCTTACCATTAAAGACAGGGTAAGAAGTGATGTAAAGCTGGATGTAAAATATGACCTGCCCCTTAATTTATTCCTTAAAATGGGGCTTTCTTATAATTATGACCGAAGGCCGGTTGAGGGCGCCTCCAAAGAAGATTATGTGTTACTTACCACTTTTGGGTGGGAACTATAATAACCGTGTGTGTTGAAGCCCTGCACTGCAGGGCTTTATTGTTTTATACAGGTAAGATATACCTTATAAAATTTCCCTGACCCGCTTAAGTTTTATATATTTGCCTGAATCACATATATTTTAGGGAGTGCATATCTGCATTCCTGAGGCCTTTAGCCCTTTTCATACTCCCAAAAATCAGGTAGGGCAGTAGGGGTTATTTCATCGGGCCATCAGCTTATAGAGTTAATTAAACAGGGCAGTATACTGCCGTCACTAGCGCATGCTTTAAAATTACCTACATGGAAATACATTTTATCGACCTCACTATTTTTGTTGTTTATCTTATTGTTATGCTTGGCATAGGCTTTTATTTTATGGGCCGTAACAAGTCTAAAGACGATTACTATGTAGGAGGTAGGAACATGTCAGCCGGGCATATAGGGCTTTCCGTGGTGGCAACAGATGTGGGAGGAGGGTTTTCCATTGGGCTTGGAGGACTAGGCTTTATGATGGGGCTATCAGGTAGCTGGATGCTTTTTACAGGCCTTTTAGGAGCCTGGATAAGCGCAGTGGTACTTATCCCTAAAGTTTACCCTGTAGCAAGAACAAACAAATTTCTAACATTTCCGCAATCGCTGGCTTTTCACTATAATGGCAAAGTTGCTTTAATAGCCGGGCTTATATCATTAATTGGGTATGTAGGCTTTACAAGCTCACAAATACTGGCTGGAGCTAAGCTGGTGGAGGCTACCTTCCCTTCAGTATCTATAAACATGGCTGTGCTAATAATGGGAGTTATTGCAGTAGTTTATACTGCTATAGGAGGTATAAAAGCTGTAATTTATACAGATACCATACAATGGATAATATTAATGGGCGGCCTTATATTTATTGGTATCCCCCTAGGTTATAGCTATATAGGCGGGTGGGAAGCAATAAGGAAAACCGTACCACCGGAGTTTATGTCGCTTACTAATGTGTCTTTTGTACAGGTGTTTAACTGGCTTATAACCATTGTGCCTATATGGTTTGTAGGGATGACGCTGTACCAGCGTATTTTTGCCTGCCGTGACGAAAAAACAGCAAAAAAGGCCTGGTTTATTGCCGGACTGTTTGAATGGCCTATAATGGCCTTTATGGGTATCGCCCTGGGACTGTTTGCAAGGGTAGGTTTTGAACAGGGACTGTTTGAAAGCATAGGCTATGCCCCGGGATCGGATATTGATGCAGAGCTTGGGCTGCCATTATTTTTACGTACTATACTGCCTATTGGATTAATGGGGCTTATGTTATCTGCCTATTTCTCGGCCATTATGTCTACAGCCGATAGCTGCCTTATGGCAGCCTCCGGAAACTTTACTACCGATGTACTTGAGTATTTTAAAGGAACCCGTAAATTTGGACATGTAAAATACTCACAGGTTATAACATTAATTATAGGGGCTCTTGCTATTATTCTGGCTACCAATATGCAAAATGTACTGGAGCTTATGCTGTACTCTTATGCTTTTATGGTATCGGGACTGCTCGTGCCCGTGCTGGGAACGCTTATACTTAAAAAACCGTCTGCAAAGGCAGCAGTGGCAGCTATGTTAACCGGTGGTACAACAACGCTTGTACTTATACTTACCCAGATAGCACTTCCTTTTGGGCTTGATGCTAACTTTTTTGGAATAATGGTTTCGCTTATTTCATTTATAATAGTGCAGTATTCCCCAAAACCAGCAGTTACTTCACCATAAGATTATCACATACTTTATGGCTTAGCAGTTCTTCTTTTTTACCGTTATAAGATACTTTCATAGAGTTATCATACTCTTCTATACCCTGTATCATTATTACTGTGCCAAGGGAAAGATTTTTGTTGTTTAAGAACTTAAGGAACTCTTCAGAAGAATGGGTTACAGCCATAAAGATTACTTTTTCCCCTGCCTTACAGTTGCTTAGCTTTCTGTAGGATGGTTCATCCATATTGCCTTTTGCATCGGGTATAGGCGAACCGTGCGGGTCGGTTTTTGGATAACCCAGCATTTCATCCATTTTATTAAAAAAGGTTTCCGATTTAATATGCTCTATCTGTTCGGCAATATCGTGTACCTCTTCCCATCCAAATCCCATTTTTTCCATCAGGAACATTTCGGTAAGGCGGTGTTTCCTTATTATTAGTGCTGCTTCTTTACGCCCTTTATCGGTGAGCTTTACAGGCTTATAGCTTTCATAAAATACAAGGTCTTTATCGGCAAACTTTTTTATCATGCTGTTAACCGAAGGCATTTTAATACTAAGCCTCTTGCTTAATTCATTAATATTTACTTCGCCTGCTTCATTAGCAAGATTATATAATGTTTTGAGATAATTTTCTTCTACGGGAGTGTACATACCACAAAAATATTAAAAGTTTTTGAGCAATTATTACTA
>CAMPIZ010000260.1 GCA_946886675.1 uncultured Flavobacterium sp. | reverse complement strand
TTATTTTCTAAAGTTCACTATTATGAACGTCAAAAACAAGTTCATCGTGCACCTGTAATAACATTTTGCTTTTCCAGTTTTCTTCTGTAAGCTTTTTATGAATGTTTATCATGGCAATCTTAATAATGTCGGCAGCGCTTCCCTGTATAGGGGCGTTAACGGCATTTCGTTCGGCTGCACCGCGCACTACCGCATTTTGCGAATTAATATCTTTAAGATAGCGTCGTCGTCCTAATATGGTTTGTACATATCCCTGCTCGCGTGCCATCTCTATCTGTTCGCTTATATACCTTCTCAGTGTAGGGTATGTTTCATAATAAGCATCAATAAGGTCTTTAGATTCCGAACGGCTTAGTGAGGTTTGATTACTTAGCCCAAATGCCGAAACTCCATATATAATTCCAAAGTTTACCGTTTTGGCATGGCTTCGCTGCTCGCGCGTAACTTCACTAAGGGCTACATTAAATACCTTAGCCGCTGTTGAGGCGTGAATATCTTCCTTATTTTGAAATGACTTTACCATCTCCGGGTCACCGCAAAGGGCGGCAATAATTCTAAGCTCAATCTGGGAGTAATCGGCAGAAACAAGCGTGTAGTTTTCATCTCTTGCAATAAATGCTTTTCTTATCTGCCTGCCCCTTTCTGTACGGATGGGTATATTTTGCAGGTTAGGGTTATTGGAGCTTAAACGCCCGGTCGCAGCAACCGTCTGCATATAATCGGTATGTACGCGGCCTGTTTTTGGCTGTACCTGTAGCGGCAGTGCGTCCACATAAGTATTTTGAAGTTTTACAAGCTGTCTCCAGTCCAGTATGTCCTGTACTATCTGGTGCTCTTTAGCCATGTATGAAAGTACTTCCTCTCCCGTGGCATATTGGCCTGTTTTGGTTTTTTTCTGTTTTGCTCCGCCTATTTTTAATTTATCAAACAGTATTTCGCCCAATTGTTTTGGTGAAGCCAGGTTGAATGATTCGCCCGCTGTTTCATATATCCTTTGCTCAAGCATTCTCGCATCATTTGATAATGCGACAGATAATTCTTTTAGATAATCAGTATCCAGCCTTATTCCTTCATGTTCCATATCTGCCAGGACAGGCATTAACGGAATCTCTATTTCATCAAATAGCTTACGGGTGCCTGTGGCTTCCAGCTGTGGCGCAAAAATTTCCTTAAGCTGTAAGGTAATGTCAGCATCTTCGGCAGCATATTCTTTAATAAGTTCCAAATCCACATCACGCATCGACTTTTGGTTTTTACCTTTTTTACCGATAAGCTCCTGAATGGATTTTGGGCTGTATTTAAGGTAGGTTTCCGAAAGTACATCCATACCATGCCTCATATCCGGATTTATAAGGTAATGGGCTATCATGGTGTCAAATATTTTCCCTTTTACGGTTATGCCATAATTAGATAGTATCTGAATATCATATTTAAGGTTCTGGCCTACTTTTTCTATGTTTTCATCCTCAAAAAACGGAAGGAATCTGTTAACCAGCTCCTGTGCTTCATCACGATTTTCCGGGACCGGTACATAAAAAGCTTTCCCTGCTTCCCATGAAAAAGACATACCTACCAGTTCAGCAGTAAGCGTGTCAACCCCTGTAGTTTCGGTGTCAAAACAAACACTTGGCTGTTTAAGCATGTCCCTTAGCAAAAGCCCAATAGCAAGACTGCTGTTAACAGTTTGGTAAAAGTGGTCGGTATTTTCAACTGTTTTATAAAAGCTGTTGCCCTGTGCTGCTTCACCCTCTTCATTATCGCCGCCAAAGAGCGAGAACTGCTGATCGTTTTTTGTAATGGTTTTGGTAGGAGCGAGGCCTTGAGTTGAGGTATCATCATAATCTTCACCGTGAGAGAACAGCTTGTGAAACTGTTCGGCCATTCTTCTGAATTCAAGGTCGTTAAAAATAGCCTCTACCTTTTCGGTATCCGGTTTAGAAAGCTCGTAATCCTTTTCGTCAAAAGTAACGTCACAGTCGGTTATAATGGTTGCCAGCTTTTTAGACATAATGCCTTTTTCGGCATTCGCTTCAATATTTTCTTTCATTTTGCCTTTCAGCTCGTGCGTGTTTGCCAAAAGGTTTTCCATAGAGCCATACTCTTTCAATAGCTTTTTGGCTGTTTTTTCTCCCACGCCCGGTAGTCCGGGTATATTATCAACGGCATCGCCCATCATCCCTAAAAAGTCGATTACTTGCTCTGTCCTTTCAATCTCAAAGCGGTCTAATACTTCCTGGATACCCCAAATTTCTATACCGTTACCCAATCTTGCAGGGCGGTACATAAAAATGTTTTCACTTACCAATTGTGCAAAGTCCTTATCGGGCGTTACCATAAAAACCTGATAGCCCTGCTTTTCGGCCTGTTTTGCCACAGTCCCTATAAGGTCATCTGCCTCACAGCCTGCCAGTTCTATAATAGGAATGTGCATGGCCCTTAATATGTCGTGTATATAAGGTATTGCCAGCTTTATAGCTTCGGGGGTCTCATCCCTGTTAGCTTTATATTCGGTAAACATTTCGGTACGCACATGGCTTCCTTCTTTGTCAAAAGCAACGGCAAGATGGTCGGGCTTTTCACGTTTTATTACATCCAGCAGCGAGTTCATAAAACCCAATATGGCAGATGTATCCATTCCTTTGGAGTTTATCCTCGGGTTTTTTATAAAAGCATAATATCCACGAAATATTAAGGCGTATGCATCAAGAAGAAAAAGTCTTTTTTGTTGTTACATGTGAAAATCAATTTGCCCGTAAAAATAAGCAAACTGATGCAGAATAGGAACATTGAAACTGCTTTTATAGGATTGCCTTATTTTACAGCGGTTGCAAGCTGCTTAGCCATTTTTTTTGCTGTAGTGGTGTAATCTTTCTCAAATTTATTCATTATTTCCTCCCGGCTTCGGCTTTCACTTTTTGCAAGCCCTTCCCATAAAACTGTAAGTGATGCAAATGCAGGGAGATTAATCCCTAATGCATTATAAAAATTAGCTATACTGGCTATTATATGCTGCGCACCGTCGCTGTCGCCGGTTACAATAATACCTCCTGTTTTACCCATAAGCCTTGACTCTTTTCCCTGCAATATTTCGTCATGAAGTTCATCCAAACGTTCTATCACCATCTGTATTTGCGAAGAATGCCCTCCCCACCATACCGGAGTAGCAAAAATAAGTATATCGGCATCCAGTATTTTTTCGAGTATTTCCGGCCATTGATCACCTTCTCCCATATTACTATATGCGCCGGGTAATATGTTATAGTCAACCAGTTTTATGATTTCAGTTTCTGTATTTTGCTCTTCCATGAAACCGGAAAAGAATTCTGATAATAATTGCGTGTTAGACTGCTCTTCTTTTTTTAAAGTTGCTAAAAGTATAAGTGCTTTCATATCAATAGTATTAAGCTTATAAAGTTAACCAACAGTATGTGAAGTATATCTTAAGTTTACTACGGTGCGCAGATAAACTTTGTTAAATTAATTTTGAACATGCTTTTTGAGGTGCCTTTATTTGTTACTTTGTAAAAAATATTCATTTATAAAATGTTACGCTGGATTCTATTTATTGTTTTTGTGCTGGTTGTAGAGCTGTATGCT
>CAMPIZ010000259.1 GCA_946886675.1 uncultured Flavobacterium sp. | reverse complement strand
ATATAATGCTTAACGAAAAATTAAAAGATTATAATATAATTCTGGCTTCAGGCTCACCTCGAAGACAAAAATTCCTTAAAGATCTTGATATAGATTTTGAGGTCAGGCTTAAAGATGTGGAAGAGATTTATCCTGAGCACCTTAAAGGAGCAGAAATAACCGATTTTCTTGCCGAACTGAAAGCTTCTGCGCTTACGGATACACTTTCTGATAATGATATACTTATAACCAGCGATACAATAGTGTGGCATGAAAATAAAGCTTTGGGCAAACCAAAAGACAAAGAAGATGCTTTTGAAATGCTTAAATCTTTATCGGGTAAAACCCATGAGGTAATAACCTCTGTTTGTATAAAAAACAATCATAAGTCAGATACTTTTAATGAAGTTACCAAGGTTACATTTAATCCGTTAAATGATAGCGAAATAGAATACTATCTTGAAAACTACCAGCCTTATGATAAAGCCGGTGCGTATGGCATACAGGAATGGATAGGCCTTATAGCTATAGCAAATATTGAAGGTTCTTATGTAAATGTGGTTGGAATGCCTGTAGATAAAGTATACAACCATCTAATTAATTTCAGCAAATAGCAAAATGATAGAGAACAGGTACTTTAACGAGGTTTTAGGCACAGCCATTACACTGGTAGTATTTGTTGCTTTAGGGTTTATCATAAAAAAGTTTACAAAGCGTTATGCACGTGCAGCACACCTGTCTGAATACCGTACAAACCTGATAAGCAAATACATAAACATCTTCCTTATACTGCTGTTTTTTGTTGTAATATTTGCTGTATGGGGTGTAAACAGGCAGGACCTCTATGCTGTTTTTTCAACTACTTTTGCTGTTATAGGTGTTGCCTTTTTTGCTCAATGGTCCATTCTTAGCAATATAACTTCGGGAGTTATACTGTTTTTTACTTTTCCTTTTCGCATAGGCGATATGATAAAAATAATGGATAAGGATTTTCCGCTGGAAGCCCGTATAGAAGATATAAAAGCATTTCATACAATTTTAAGAACCAAAGAAGGCGAAATGGTAACATATCCAAACAGCCTCCTGCTTCAAAAAGGTGTTACCATTATGCCGGTGCCACCTGAAGAAAAAGATTTTTTTGATTAAAACCATGCAGAAACATATTACATACATCTTTATTTTTTTAAGTGCATTTTGCTATTCTCAGCCACCCAAACCTACATCGGCAGAAATATATCATAAGCTGGAAAAGCTTAATTTTTTAGGTACCGCTTTGTACATTGCAGCCCATCCTGATGATGAAAACACAAGGCTTATCTCTTTCTTATCTAACGAAAACATGGCCCGTACCGGATACCTTTCGCTTACACGCGGGGATGGCGGGCAAAACCTTATAGGACTTGAACTTAGAGAGCTTTTGGGGGTTATAAGGACACAGGAACTTATTGAAGCCAGAAAAATTGATGGAGGCGAACAGTTTTTTAGCCGTGCCAATGATTTTGGTTTTTCTAAAGTACCGGATGAAACCCTGCAAATATGGAATAAAGAAGAAGTATTAGAGGATATGGTGTGGGTAATCCGAAAATTCAGGCCTGATGTGATTATAACCAGATTTGACCACCGGACGCCGGGAACAACACACGGACATCACACTTCTTCTGCTATGCTGACTCAGGAAGCTTATGCCTTAGCAGGAAATCCTGATTATGAGCCGGAACAACTTGAATATACTGATACCTGGCAGCCAAAACGTGTGTTTTTTAACGTTTCGTGGTGGTTTTTTGGCGGAAGGGAAGAGTTTGATAAGGCAGACAAATCTAAATACATAAACCTTTCTACAGGTGTATATTATCCCCTTTTAGGAAAATCTAATCAGGAAATAGCCGCTTTAAGCCGAAGCAGGCATCGTTCCCAAGGTTTTGGTACCACAGGTACACGTGGTGATGACATGGAATATTTAGAACTAACCAAAGGAGAAAATATTAATGACAGGCAAAATCTGTTTGAAGGCATAGATACCTCATGGAACAGGGTTACAGGTGGCCAGAAGATTGGTAAAGCCATTCAAAAAATCATAGATAGCTATGATTTTAAAAATCCTGCTGCATCAGTTCCCTCACTTGTTAAGATATACAGCGAAATAAGCAAGCTGGAAGATAATCACTGGAGATCCCTTAAAATGGACGAAGTAAAGGAGATTATTGCAGCCTGTGCAGGACTTTACATTGAAGCGGTGGCAGAAAATCAGTCAGCCACACCGGGAAGTGTTGTAAAGATAAAATGGGAAGCAATTAACAGGAGTAATATCCCCATGAACCTTAAATTTATTATCGTTCAGCCGGAAAATACCGTAACCGAACAAAATCTTGAGCTAAAAAACAATATTGGTCAGGAAAACCAAATTGCAGTTACGCTTCCTGAAGATATTGCATATACCTCGCCATACTGGTTACAGGAGAAAAGTGATAAAGGGATGTATAAGGTAGATGATCTGCAAAAGATAGGTTTACCGGATATAATACGTAATACTGCTCTTAATTTTGTTCTTGAAGTAGATGGTATTGTAATACCTTATAAACGAAACGTTGTATATAAATATAATGATCCTGCTTTTGGTGAGGTTTACCAGCCTTTTGACGTTGTACCTGCTGTAACTACAAAAATACTTAACAAAGTTCAGCTCTTTAAAGATAACCGCAGTCAGACTGTTTTGGTAAAAATTAAGGCTGGGAAAGACAATTGTACCGGAGAGCTTAAACTGGAGCTTCCCGATAATTGGGAGGTATCGCCTGCAAGCATATCTTTTTCACTTTCTAAAAAAGGCAGTGAAACCATTGTAAGCTTTGAAGTTTCACCACCTTCATCCCCTGATGAGGCAGAGGCAAAAAGTATTGCCATTATAGATGGCAGGGAATATGACATAGAACAGATACTTATAGATTACCCGCACCTAAACCTGCAGCAGGTACTGTTGCCTTCTGTGGCAAAATTTACAAAAGCGGATATAGAAATAAAAGGAAAAAAAATAGCTTACGTCATGGGTGCAGGAGATAATATACCCGAAAGCCTCCGCCAAATGGGTTATGAAGTATCACTACTTACCCCACAATCAATATCTGTAGAAACTTTAAAAGATTTTGATGCTGTAATAATGGGCATACGTGCCTACAATGTTTTAGATGACCTTGCTTTTAAACAGCAAATATTATTTGACTATGTAAAGAATGGCGGCAACATGATAGTACAGTACAATACTACCGGGCATTTAGCGATAAGAGATGTTGCCCCTTACCCACTGCGTATTTCAAGAGACAGAGTTACCGAAGAAGATGCTAAGGTTACTTTTTTAGATGAGGATCATCCGGTGCTTAATCGCCCAAACAAGATAACTGATAAAGATTTTGAGGGATGGGTACAAGAACAGGGATTATACTATCCTGATGAGTGGAGTAAAGAGTTTAAGGCGATTATGTCTTCTCACGATAAAGGGGAAACTCCTAAAAAAGGAGCCCTGCTAATAGCAAAGCACGGAAAAGGTTATTATATTTATACCGGTTTGAGCTTTTTCAGGGAATTGCCTGAAGGTGTTTCCGGAGCATATAGGCTTATGGCAAACCTTATAGCAA
>CAMPIZ010000258.1 GCA_946886675.1 uncultured Flavobacterium sp. | reverse complement strand
TTCAATTTTTTTAGAATTGAGAAAAATGTAAAAAAAGCCCCCGCTGTTAATATTTGGTTAATATATTAAAAGCGTAAATGTTAAAATGTTAAATTTGTAGTGATGAATAAAACTAGATTCCGCTTACTGGTATTTTTTATGAGCCTATCCCTGATAGGCATAATATTAGTACAGCTTTACTGGATAAATTCATCATTAAAAAGTAACGACGAGCAATTTAGATATATTGTACAGGAAAAACTGAACAAATCGGCCGGAACTCTTCAGGATGAAGAAAGGTATCATTTTGTCAGGTTGTATGACCATATAAAAGACAGCGTAGGCAGAATACCTGTAAGGGCAGATTTCAGAAAGTACCTGTATAAGGGAGTAAATGATAATGAAGAGAATGCGATTTATTCAGATGAATTGTCGGAGAATTTTGATGATGAAGTGGAGTTTCTTGAAGGAGACTCATTAAATAAAAATTTAGATCCCTTACCAGAAAATTCTGGTGAAAGTGGCATGACTATTGATGATTATAAAGATTCATTAAGGAAAGCCAGAGAGGATATTGAAGATAAGGAAAACCTACAGTTTTTATACCTATTTGATTACTATAATGAAGGCAGGCCAATTGAAAACAGAATTACCTCAAAGCATTTTGAAGAAGTTCTGAGGAAGAATTTGAGAGAAGGCGGGGTTGATATACCTTTTGAATTTGCTATATATACAGGCGGGCTTGCCACAAAAATAGGCTCAAAAAGTTTTAATTATGATAATAGTCATACTTATGGAGCCCCGGTGTTTGTAGACAGGGAAGGCAAATCAAAATACAGAATGTGGGTAAGCTTTCCGGAAAAAGGAACATTTATATTAAACCGGTTATTAGGTATAACGATATTATCTGTAATATTTACGCTCATTATCATTATTGCTTATCTAAGCGCAATTAACCAGCTAATTAAGCAAAAGCAGATATCAGAAATAAAAACTGATTTTATCAACAATATGACGCATGAGTTCAAAACGCCTATTGCAACCATAAACCTTGCACTGGACGCTATAAAGAACCCAAAAATATTCAGCGAGCCTGAAAAAGTACAACGGTACCTGCAAATGATAAGGGAGGAGAATAAAAGGATGCACTCGCAGGTGGAAAATGTGCTCCAGATATCAAAACTTGATAAAAAAGAACTTGATATCCCTAAAGAACAAAATGATATACATAATATTATAGAGGACGCCATTGAGCACGTTCATTTGATTATTGAAGCTAGAAACGGAACATTAACCCGGCATTTTCATGCACAAAGGACTACGGCTTTATTAAACGATGTTCACTTTACAAATGTGTTGGTAAACATTCTTGATAATGCTATCAAATACTCGGAAGATGAACCTATTATAGATATCTTTACTGAAAATGTCAAAGACTTTATTTTAATAAAGATTGCAGACAAAGGGCAGGGGATGTCTAAAACTACTCAGAAACGTATTTTTGAGAAGTTTTTTAGGGAACATACCGGCGATATACATAATGTGAAAGGTCACGGTTTGGGGCTCGCCTATGTAAAAAGGATTATAGACGACCATAACTGCCACATTTATGTAGAAAGCGAAAAAGGAAAAGGAAGTACGTTCATTATAAAAATGCCACTAATTAATTAAAGAAAGATATGGAAGAAACACACAAAAAGATTCTTTTAGTAGAAGACGATCCAAACTTTGGAGCCGTATTAAAAGATTATCTGTCGATCAACGACTTTGAGGTTACCCTAGCCAAAAACGGTATGGAAGGCTTTGAGAAGTTTAAGAAAGACAATTTCGACCTGTGTATCCTGGATGTTATGATGCCCTACAAAGATGGCTATACGCTTGCCAGGGAAATTAGAGAAAAGAATAAAGAAGTGCCTATTATTTTCCTTACGGCAAAATCTATGAAAGAGGATGTGCTTAAGGGGTATAAAGTAGGTGCGGATGATTACCTAAACAAGCCGTTTGACAGTGAAGTTTTACTGATGAAGATAAAAGCTATCATCCAGAGAAAAGCTTCTGAAACAAAAACGGATAATGCTAAGTTTGAGTTCCAGATAGGAAGATTCCATCTAAACTCTAAGCTTCGTTTCCTAACGTTTGATAACGAAGAGCCTATCAAACTTTCCCCAAAAGAAAACGAATTGCTTAAAATGCTTGCACTGCACGAAAACGACCTGATGCCAAGAGAGCTTGCCCTTACCAAAATTTGGAGGGACGATAACTACTTTACATCAAGAAGTATGGATGTGTATATTGCTAAGCTTAGAAAATACCTTAAGCCGGATGAGGATGTAGAAATCCTTAACATTCACGGTGAAGGCTTCAGGCTTGTTGTAAAGAACAAAGTAGAAGAGAAATAAATTATGTAGCACTTATACTGCATAAATAAGAAAGCCACTCCTATGAGTGGCTTTTTATATGCTTGCTCACGCGTTGCTGAAACATGGTTATATTTTTAATCTTTAATTGAAGCTTTAATACCATATTTTATTGCTGCTTCAAGTGTGTCAATATTTATATCTTTTAGGGTTTTGAATCTAATGCAATAACCGGTTATTTTTGCTTTACCCAATTCTTTACCATATGTTTTGGCTAAATATGTTTTATCATTTAGGCCAAGAATGTAAACAGAAATACCAGTGGCATTTGCACTTATACCAATTTGAAAAAAATCTCTGGTTTTTCCATTGGCGTATTTTATTGTGAAAAAGCCGAATCCAATTGTAGGGTTAGCAACAGTTTTATTTTCAATGTTTTTACCATCGTCAAACCATAATTTAGAACCTGGTAACACCTTAAGCATTAATTGCTGCAGCTCCAGTATATCACTACGTTTCGGTTCAGGCAGGCTGGTAATGTATTTCTCTATTTGCTTTTCCACATTCATATTAAAACTTTATGGCTTCCAGTTAAGTTCCAGTGAAAATATGGGAGTTTCTCCTTTTACAATAGTAAAATAGGTCTGGTTTTCCTGTATGCCTTTTTTTAGCTGTACTTTATCGCCAAGTTTTAGTTCGCGCAGATAGTTCATATCAAAACTTTGAAGCTGCTGCTTTAGTAATGGTTTAAAGTCGATAGCATCAAGGCACCATTCCAGGTATTTTACATTGTTTGCATGAAAAACTATGTCCAGGTCAGAGAGCATTACGGTTCTTTCACCAGTAGTTTCTGCTTCCCTTGTTATTTCAACTTTTTTAAAGGACTCCTCAGTAGGCATCCGGTCAGGGTATTTTTCAAAATGCTCGTGAGGTTGCGCCAGCGCTTCAGATTTTCTGAGTTTAGTATTAAAAACTGCCCAGTAGGTGAGCGCTCCGGCTACTTTTTTATCGCCTATATACATTTCCAGTGCCCTGATAGACCGCGAACCCTGTAAATCCAGTATCCAGGTCTTTACTGTCACAACATCGCGCCATTTAGGCAATTCATCAATCTCAACACGCATACGGCTTAGTACCCATGCCTGGTTATGCTCCTGCATATCCGTAAAGCTCATGCCTCCCAGTTCTGCATGCGAACCTGCAGTAAGCTGCATCAGGTTGCAAAGCTCTGTGTAGCGTAATACTCCGTTAGGGGTACACTGTAAAAAATTAATGTCCCAGGCC
>CAMPIZ010000257.1 GCA_946886675.1 uncultured Flavobacterium sp. | reverse complement strand
ATTAGTAACACTGTGTTTGCAGAAGAGATTAAAAAAATAATTTTTATGAAAAGATCTTTATTGGTTTTTGGTGTACTGCTGATATTGGGCGAAGTAGCTTCGGCCCAAAAAATAGCATTTGAGGAATACGATCTGGACAATGGCCTGCATGTAATTTTACACCAGGACAAATCGGCTCCGGTTATCATTACTGCGGTCATGTACCATGTAGGTGCTAAAGACGAGAATCCGGAAAGAACAGGATTTGCACACTTTTTTGAGCACCTTTTATTTGAGGGAACTGAAAATATTGAACGAGGCGAATGGTCTAAGATAGTCGCTGCAAACGGAGGGTATGACAACGCGAATACTACAGAAGACAGGACTTACTACTATGAAATTTTCCCTTCAAACAATCTGGAGCTTGCCATTTGGATGGAATCAGAAAGGTTGATGCACCCTGTTATCAACCAGATAGGTGTTGACACTCAGAATGAGGTTGTAAAAGAAGAAAAAAGGGTGCGTATGGATAATCAGCCTTACGGTAATGTTTTTACAGAGATAAGAAAGAAGCTATTTAAAGTGCATCCTTACCGTTGGATGCCCATCGGTTCTATGGAGCACTTAGACGCTGCAACCCTTGAGGAATTCCAGGCCTTCAATAAAAAATTCTATGTGCCTAACAATGCTGTTCTTGTAATTGCAGGTGATCTTGATATGGCACAAACAAAAGGGTGGGTTAAAAAATACTTTAGCGCTATACCAAAAGGCGCTCCTGTAACACGCCAGAGGTTTGAGGAGAAGCCTATTACAGAAACACTTCATGCAACTTATGAGGACCCTAACATACAGCTGCCAATGATAGTTGCGGCTTATAGAACACCTTCTATGAAAACAAGAGAGGCAAAAGTACTAAGTATGATATCTACCATACTGAGCTACGGTAAGAGCTCGAGAATGTACAAAAAGTTAGTTGATCAAAAAAAAATGGCCCGAGATATGGTGACGATGACAGACCAGATGGAAGACTATAACCTGTTTATCCTATATGGCATCCCCATGCCAGGCTTTACTGCAGACCAGCTTATGAAAGAGGCGGACGAGGAAATTGTGAAGCTGCAGACAGAGCTTATCTCTGAGGAAGAGCTTGAAAAGCTTAAAAATCTTTATGAGAACAGTTTCATTGGTAGAAATTCCAGTCTTAGCGTTGTTACAGAAAACCTGGCGGCAAACTATATGCTGTATGGCGATGTCAACCTCATTAATACAGGAAATGACATTTACAGAGGTATTACAAGGCAAGAGATAAGGGAAGTTGCAAAAAAATACCTTAACCCTAACCAGAGATTAATTCTTGACTATCTGCCAGCTACCGATAACGCACAAGACTAAAATACAAAACATCATGAAAAAAGTTATATATCTATTAGCCAGCCTGTTTTTACCAGTGACTATGCAGGCACAGGACAGACCAATGCCAAAACCGGGGCCTGCACCTACAGTTAACCTAGGCAAGCCTGAATCTTTTAAGCTTAAGAACGGCTTAAAGGTATTGGTTGTAGAGGACCATAAAACACCAAGGGTATCTTATACGCTTACTATGGATAATGCACCTTATGCAGAAGGAAGTAAAAAAGGGGTATCAAATATGCTTAGCGCTGTTATAGGAAACGGTACTAAAAAAATATCTAAAGATGCTTTTAACAAAGAGATAGACTTTCTTGGCGCCCGCATCGGTTTCTGGGATAACGGAGCATCAGCAAGCGGGCTTTCCAGGTTTTCAACCAGAATTCTGGAGCTTATGGCAGATGGTGCCCTAAACCCACTATTTACCCAAGAGGAATTTGATAAAGAGAAAGCCAGAATGCTCGAAGGCTTAAAGTCTAACGAAAAAAGCGTACCTGCTGTATCTTCAAGGGTAACGGAAGTGCTTATCTACGGCAGGAACCATCCCTTTGGTGAATACCTAAGCGAAGAAACCCTTAATAACGTTACGCTTAACGATATTATAGAGAACTATAATACATACTTTGTACCGGGCAACGCTTATCTTGTTGTTTTGGGTGATGTAAAAACCAAAGACGTTAAAAACCAGGTTGAAAAACTTTTCGGTTCATGGAAACCGGCTAAAGTACCAAGCGTAACTTATTCAGATCCTAAAGATGTACAGTACTCACAGATCAACTTTGTTGATATGCCAAATGCAGTACAGTCTGAAATCGCTGTGGTTAACGTTTCTAACCTTAAAATGACAGACAAAGAGTATTTTGCCACCATTCTTGCCAACCAGATTCTTGGCGGGGATGGTGAAGGAAGGCTTTTCCTTAACCTTCGTGAGGCTCACGGATGGACTTACGGTTCTTACTCATCTATAGGTGGTAATAAATATGTTTCTTCTTTCGGTGCTACGGCTTCTGTAAGAAATGCAGTTACCGACAGTGCCGTTATAGAAATGCTAAACGAGATCAGGAAAATGAGGACCGACCTTGTTTCTGAAGAAGATCTTAAAAATGCAAAAGCAAAATACATAGGTAACTTTGTAATGCAGATTGAAAAACCTTCTACAGTTGCACGTTATGCATTAATGACAGAAACACAAAACCTTCCTGCTGATTTTTATGAGAATTACATTAAGAATATTAATGCTGTAACTCCGGAAGATATCAGGAATGCTGCTCAGAAATATTTCAAATCAGATAATTCAAGAATTGTAATTGTAGGTAAAGCTGCAGATGTGCTTCCCGGCCTTGAGAGCAGAAACATCCCTGTCAACTATTTTGATAAATATGGTAAGCCAACTGAAAAACCGGTAATTGACAAAGCTGTACCTGCAAAACAGTTTTAAATGGGATGTCGCCCGAATTACTATCAAGGTTTCTTCAGACCATAGGATGGGTGTGAGTATTGGCAAAAGAGATGGATTTATCATCTTAGGAAATTGAAATTAACAAAGACGAAAACGGATGATTTTAGTATTGTCAGAAAAGTGAGGGTTTACCAATGAAATTTAGCAAGATATGATTTGCTCATAAGCCAGGGTTAAGCTAGTTTAACCCTGCTTAACATAGATTAACATTAAGCAGGCTATTAATTTTTAGCTTTGTATCTCATTAGGTGGTTAAGCAGTAGTAGTATGATTCAGGCGGTAAAGCAGATTTATACTTAATTATGTTAGTTAAGGATAACAGGGGGCAACCCCTGTTATTTTTGTTATAAGGATTGGGTCTTTCATTAATCCTGCTTCCCAATAACCTTATTTACAGACCGGTTATTCAAACCCTTATAACTAGAGGGCCTCAGCTATTGTGCTGCCTGGTGTTTAATAGAGATCAGGTGCTCTGAGGAGGGCTTTACGTTGTACTTTTATTTCGAATACCGGTAAATTCGCATAGAAACAAGATTTACTAAGGGTTATTGTCGGTTTGGCTGCCTATAAAATTTCTTAAGACTTATAGAAAGGGTATGGCTGGTTGCATTGGGCGGAGGATCAACAGGATGGAATTCCGAGGCAGGGCAGCTTTCAAAATATGGTGCTTATATAATATAAAGAGGGAAAACGTTTGTTGTTTCCCTTTCTGCTCCCAAAAACTAAAGTAGTATTTTTAGTTTTATATTAAGATAACAGATTAGCATGCTATACTACATTAAAC
>CAMPIZ010000256.1 GCA_946886675.1 uncultured Flavobacterium sp. | reverse complement strand
CATACGAGATCATGCCTAGTCTCGTGGGCTCGGGAGATGTGTATAAGAGACAGATATAATGATATAGGCTCTGACCTTATAGATGACGATATACACCACAACGACATTCAAAAGTATACCGCCAGCGCAGTTGCTTTTGACAAGGCCACAGGTGCCGTACAGGCAAACAATATGCCTTTAAACACACTTGGGGTATACAATCATCCGGTTTTTGGCAAAACAGTTTCGCATTTTGTTACACAGCTTTCCCTTGCCAGCGAAAACCCTACTTTTTACAATCCCGTAATCGATACTGTCTACATGTATGTACCATACTACAGCAATATTGAATCTACAGATGAGGACGGTGAGAGCACTTATTCACTGGATTCTGTTTATGTAAGTGATAACCATTCTATAGATCTTAGGGTATATGAAAACGGCTATTATTTAAGGGATTCAGATCCGGGTTCGTCAGACGGTGCGCAGAAATATTATTCTGATGAGAAAAACCTTGTGGAAAATTTCAGGGGGACTACTTTGTTAAACGATTCGGGAAACACGGTTCAAAATTCTGAATTCTTTTTTAGCGCGGCAGAAATAGACAGGATAGTATCTTATATAGATGAAGAAACTAATTTACCTGTGCAAAAAACAGCTGAGAGGCTTGCGCCGGGTATCTACACAGAACTTAATAAGGAATTTTTCCAGGAAAAGATATTCAATGCTCCTGCAGGAAAACTTTTTAACAATAGTGTATTTAAAGATTATTTCAGAGGGATTTATTTTCAGGTAAATGAAACTGCCGAAAGCAATATGGCTATGGCTATGCCAAGGTTTGCCGAAGGTAAAATTGTTATCCTTTACATGGATGATAAAATGGATGTGAACGGTGATCCTGATCTTGATGATGATGGTAATGTAATAAGAGAGAAAAAGACACTTACCCTAAACATGACGGGTAATACCATTAACTTTTTTGAAAATACCTATAATGATACCTTTACATCGGCCATCGCATCTTCTGATGAAACATTTGGCGATGAAAAACTTTACTTAAAAGGCGGAGAAGGGTCTATGGCTGTAATTGATATTATGAGTGCTGAAGACCTGAATTTCCTTAGGGAGCAAAGGGTTCTTATTAATGAGGCTAACCTTGTTTTTTATGTGGATCAGCAGCAGATGGCAGGAGTGGATAAAAACCATGAGCCTTTAAGGATTTATCTTTATGATTTGGATAACCGCAGGCCTGTATATGATATTATATAGATGGTACGGTAAATAATTCATATCCTAAATACAATAAGTATGTTCATGGGGGTATTATAGAAAAAAACAGCGAAGGCAAAGGTGTAAAATATAAAATCCGTATTACGGATCACGTAAACAATGTAGTGAATAAAGATTCGTTGGGCATTAGGCTTGGGCTTGTAGTTTCTGAGACTATAAACCAGGTTTCTAATGCGGCATTAAAAACACCATTTACAACTTTAGGGCAGGAGGTAAAGTCTGTTCCTGTTTCTTCAGTTATACATCCTTTTGGTACCGTTCTTTACGGTAGCAGGGAAAGTGAAAACGTACCTGAAGACAAAAGGCTGAAGCTGGAAATATATTATACAAAACCAAATTAACCAAAAATATTAGTGTATGTGTGGAATTGTAGGTTACATAGGGCACAAGGAAGCATACCCGGTTATTATTAAAGGTCTTAGAAGGCTGGAGTACAGGGGGTATGATAGTGCAGGGGTTGTACTTTATGATGGAAAAGACCTGAAACTTTCTAAAACAAAAGGAAAAGTTTCTGATCTTGAAGAAAAGGCGCAAAGTGAAATTTCTACTACCGGTACTATAGGTATAGGGCATACACGCTGGGCAACTCATGGTGTTCCAAATGATGTAAACTCGCATCCGCACTTTTCCAATTCAGGAGATCTTGTAATAGTTCATAATGGTATTATAGAAAATTATGAGCCGCTTAAAAAAGAGCTTATAAAAAGAGGGTATACTTTTAAATCAGACACGGATACAGAGGTTCTTATAAACCTTATTGAAGATGTGCAGAAAAAAGATAACCTTAAGCTTGGTAAAGCGGTACAGGTTGCCCTTAATCAGGTGGTAGGTGCTTATGCAATTGCTGTTTTTGACAGAAAGAAACCTAACGAGATTGTAGCTGCCCGTTTGGGTAGCCCACTGGCAATAGGGGTTGGTAAAGATGAGTTCTTTATCGCTTCCGATGCTTCTCCTTTTATAGAGTATACTTCTAATGCTATATACCTTGAGGACGAGGAAATGGCTATTATACGCCTTGACAAAGAGCTTAAAATAAGAAAGATTAAGGATGACTCACTTGTAGATCCTTATATACAGGAGCTGCAGATGAACCTTGAACAGATAGAGAAAAATGGCTATGATCATTTTATGCTAAAGGAAATCTACGAGCAGCCAAGTGTTATTAAAGATACTTACAGAGGGAGGCTTCATGCCGATAAAGGCCTTATAAAAATGGCAGGTGTGGAAGATAACCTGCAAAGGTTCCTTAATGCCGAGAGAATCCTTATAGTAGCCTGCGGTACATCGTGGCATGCAGGCCTTGTAGCAGAATATATTTTTGAAGAGTTTGCCCGTATACCTGTAGAAGTGGAATATGCGTCGGAATTCAGGTATAGAAATCCTATTATAAACAGTAATGATGTGGTTATTGCCATATCGCAGTCCGGTGAGACGGCCGATACATTAGCAGCTATTAAGCTGGCTAAAGAAAACGGCGCTTTTGTATTTGGTGTTTGTAATGTGGTAGGTTCGTCCATATCGCGTGAAACGCATGCAGGTGCTTACACCCATGCAGGACCGGAAATAGGAGTTGCTTCTACAAAAGCATTTACAACACAAATTACGGTACTTACATTAATAGCGCTTCGCCTTGCAAACGCTAAGGGTACACTTAATAAAACCGATTACTTCAGGTACCTTAATGAAATGGAGCTTATACCGCAAAAGGTAGAGCAGGCACTGGAAACTAATCTTGTGGCCCAAACTATTGCTAATGTGTATAAAGATGCTCCAAATGCGCTTTATTTAGGCAGGGGGTATAACTTCCCTGTTGCACTGGAAGGAGCCTTAAAGCTTAAAGAGATTTCATATATACATGCAGAGGGCTACCCTGCAGCCGAAATGAAACACGGTCCTATCGCGCTTATAGACGAGCAGATGCCGGTTTTTATTATAGCGCCTAAGCAGGAGCATTATGATAAAATAGTGAGTAATATACAGGAGATAAAATCCCGTAGCGGTAAGATTATAGCAGTTGTGACAGAGGGTGACACCCAGGTAAAAGAACTGGCAGACCATGTTATCGAAATACCGGAAACTATGGATGCGCTTTCTCCGCTGTTAACCACAATACCGTTGCAGTTACTGTCTTACCATATTGCGGTAATGAGGGGCTGTAATGTAGACCAGCCAAGAAACCTTGCAAAATCGGTTACTGTAGAGTAATCAATACGATAAAAGTTTATATTTGAACCGCTAAGAGAGATCCTGGCGGTTTTTTATTTTTAATAAATATGAGTACAAAAGGCAAAAACCATAATAAACGATGGCTTATTAGCAAGCTAAAAACTTCAGGAAGTAAAAGGGAGCGTGTAGTAAGTGGAGATTATTC
>CAMPIZ010000255.1 GCA_946886675.1 uncultured Flavobacterium sp. | reverse complement strand
TAGTTACATCAGTTCCTTCTTCTAAAACCACAGCTTTTCCTATTTCAAATTTCTTTTCAAGCCTGTCCATTTCATCGGTCCATTCTTTTAAGCCCAGTTTTTTCAGCGCTGCATCGCGGGCATCATTGTTCTTGTCTATAAAAACATCACCGAAATCAAATATTATAGTGTTCACCATGATTCCTGAAAATTAAAAGTTCATCATTCATTATGTTATGCCTTTCGGCTTCCGTGGCGCATAAAACCGGTGCTGGTATGCCTTCATAAAAAAGGGTTTGTCCTTTAAAAACCCTAACTTCATCCCATATGCCTGCATCTATAAACATTTGTAGTGTCTGCCTGCCTCCTTCAACAATAACCGATTGTAAATTGTGGTGGTATAAAACCTTCAGAATATTGAATGCAAGGCGCTCATTATAGGCCACTTTTTCAGTATGGAAATTCTCTAAGTTAGGCAAATTCGTTATTTCTGTCAAGATAATTGACTTTATTTTTTGATTTTTAACAAAATAATCGTCTGGAATTCTGTTGGTTCTGTCGAGCACTATCCTAATAGGGTTTTTACCTTTCCAGTCTCTTGCATCCAGTTTTGGGTTATCGTGTATAACGGTGTTCGTGCCAACCAAAATAGCCATTTCTTCGCTTCGCCACTTGTGTACGAGTTGTCGTGAATAAACATTTGTTATCCATACAGGTTTTTTATCCTGAGGCCTGTCGCTTTTATCTCGTGTTTCATTAAGCGGACTTATAAAGCCGTCTGCTGTTTCAGCCCACTTCAAAATAACATACGGGCGTTTCTTTTCATGAAAAGTAAAAAACCTGCGGTTAAAATCCCTGCATCTCTTTTCCAGTATACCCACAATTACCTCTTTTCCCGCTTCTTTTAGTTTTCGTATACCGTTTCCTGCAACCTTCTTATACGGATCTGCAGTGCCGATTACGATAGTTTTAATTTCATGCTGTATGATAAGGTCACAGCAGGGTGGTGTTTTACCATAATGGCTGCAGGGTTCCAGGCTTACATATAAAGTTGCTTCTTTTATTAGATGTCTGTGCTGGGTTTGTACGGAATTAAGGCAGTTAACTTCACCATGAGGCCCGCCGTAGGGTGATGTGTACCCTTCGCCTATAATTTTACCGTTATAGACCAAAACAGCACCTACCGATGGGTTTGGCATAGCTTCACGTAAGCCTTTTGCTGCCAGGTCCAGGCAGCGCTGCATATAGAGTTCATGATTCATTATAAAAGAGGTATGAACATCAAAGTTACAAAGATTTTGAGGTATAATTTGAGTAGCTTTGCAAAATGGATTCAGTTATTATACGGCCTTTAGAAAAAAAAGATAATGCAGCCATAGCAAAAGTTATACGCAATGTACTTATTGAGCATAATGTTCCTAAAGTGGGTACAGCCTATGCGGACACATCTCTGGACTGCATGTTTGAAACATATAGTACAAAGAGTTCCGCTTACTTTGTTATAGAAAAGGATGGAGAGATAATAGGCGGTGCAGGAATAGCCCCCTTGGAAAATGGCCCTAAAGATACCTGTGAATTACAAAAAATGTATTTTTTGCAACAGGCGAGGGGATTAGGGCTTGGCAGTAAAATGATGGAGCTTTGTATTAGTACTGCAGTAAAAATGGATTATAAAAAATGCTATCTAGAAACCATGCCTTACATGGAAGATGCACAAAAGCTTTATAAAAAATCCGGGTTTACATATCTTAATGCTCCTATGGGTAATACCGGCCACAGTTCATGCCCAGTATGGATGATAAAACAGCTTTAATTATGCTTTTAAAAGACTACCGAAGCCAATTTATAGAAAGACTTACACCGCTTTATGATACAATGGAAGCGGAAAGCATTTTTTATATAGTGCTGGAGGAACTGAAAGGATGGAAACGTGTTGACCTGGCTATGAATGCCAATGCTGTTATGGATAACGCACAGATGGATATGTGGAATAATATTCTTATACAGCTTGAACAGCAAAAACCTGTTCAATATGTTTTTGGCAAGGCACATTTTTATGGACTTGAATTTTTTGTTGATAAAAATACACTTATACCCAGGTCGGAAACTGAAGAACTGGTAGAATGGATAATAAAAGAAAATCGCACAAAAGGAAAAATAAATATACTTGATATAGGTACAGGCAGTGGCTGTATTGCTGTATCCCTGGCTAAAAACTTACCATTGGCAGATGTATATGCACTTGATGTATCGGAAGATGCCCTGGCTGTTGCAAAAAAGAATGCCGAATATAATAATGTGAAAGTTATTTTTTTACATGATGATATTTTAAAGACACAGTCGCTAAATCATACTTTTGATGTAATTGTATCAAATCCTCCTTATGTAAGGCATTTGGAAAAAACGGAAATAAATAAGAATGTGCTGGAATATGAACCTCATTTGGCGCTTTTTGTAGAAGACAATGATCCTTTGCTGTTTTACAGAAAAATAGCTATGCTTGCTAAATCGTCTTTAAAACAAAACGGGAAGCTGTACTTTGAAATAAATCAGTACTTAGGCAATGAAACAGCAGAAATGCTGGAAGAATTACAATATAAGCAGGTTACCCTTAAAAAGGATATATATGGTAATGACCGTATGATTGCCTGTTCACTCTAGCTTATTCGTATCTTAAGGCTTCTACAGGATCCAGAGCAGCAGCTTTTACTGCCGGATAAGATCCTGAAAACAGTGTTACTACAATAATAGTGGTAAGCGCTGCAAATATTGCCATCCAGGGAATAGGGAAGGCAACACCAAAAGCAAGCGATGTGCCAAGGCCTCCCACAAGGATTCCTAAAAATATGCCAACGAAACCTCCAATAAGGCTGATGATAAGGGTTTCGGTAAAGAACTGAAGGGCAATAGTACTTTTTCTGGCTCCCAGTGATTTTCTTACGCCTATTTCACGCGTTCGCTCTGTTACAGATACAAGCATAATATTCATAAGTGCGATCGAAGACCCAAATACAGTAATAATACCAATTACCCATGCCGCACTACCTAATATTTGTATTTGCGATAATAAATTTTGTAAGAGCTCATCGCTTCGTTCTATACCAAAATTATCATCTTCTACAGGATTAAGCTTCCTTACCCGGCGCATGCTAAGTATAGCTTCATCTACAGCTGCATCAAGCATATCGGTATTGCCCGTTTTTACTTTTATTTCATAATCAATATTTGGGGCAGTAAACAGCGATCGTGCTACCTGTATAGGAATAATTACCCTGAGATCCTGCCTGTTGCCAAATGTTGACCCCATCTCCTTTAATACCCCTATTATTTTAAACCTAGCCCCGCGTATGGATATTGTCTTATCTATCGGGTTTACATCTTTAAGCAGGCCTTTTTCAAAATCAGAACCTACAATACATACATAATTATTGTTAATTACATCAAAACTTGTAAAATTCCTCCCTTTAGTAGTCTCCAGTCCGGAATTCGGTAAAAAGTACTGGTCAGCACCTACAATATTAATTTCGGGATCAGTTTTCTCCGATTCATATTTTACCTCAATGCCACTGGCAGCATTAAAAGAAAGTGAAACCGTAGAAAGTGGGAAATTATATTTTTCCTGAAATGCTTTTGCCTGCGGATAGCTTATAATAGGATTCAC
>CAMPIZ010000254.1 GCA_946886675.1 uncultured Flavobacterium sp. | reverse complement strand
GAATAACCGCTTCGGCACAGCAGTACATGACACCAGAGCTGCTATGGAAACTGGGCAGGGTAAGTGCCCTGGGGATTACAAAAGACGGTAAAAATATTATATACAAAGTTTCCATCCCTAATATGGATGAGAACAAAATGGATTCTAAGCTTTACAGCATCCCTGTAAACGGAGGAAAAGCTACAGAAATTGAAGACTACAAAAATCTGTTGAAAGACCGTAACCTTTCGCCGGACGGAAAATACCTGCTGAGCAGCAAAGAAGTAAAAACGGAGAAAGTGTTAGGCAAAGACTATTATCCTGAACTGGAGAAAGCTACAGTACAAATATACAACGGACTTGATTATCGCCACTGGGATACATGGAACGAAGGACTTCATAATCATGTAGGTTTTGCGCCGGTAAATGAACCTGACAATTTTACAGATATTATGGCTGGTGAGCCTTATGATTCCCCTCAAAAACCTTTTGGCGGAGAAGAAGATTACATCTGGACACCAAACGGCAATATTATATATGTAAGCAAGAAAAAAGCAGGCACAGCATATGCCTTAAGTACAAACACTGATTTGTATGAGTATGATATGGCTGCCAAAACCACCAAAAACCTTACATCTGGTAATATGGGATATGATACCCAGCCTGCATTTTCACCAAACGGCGACCTTAGTTGGCTGCAGATGAAGCAGGATGGCTATGAAGCTGACAAAAATGATATTATTGTACGCCATAAAGGAATTGATATTAACCTTACTGCCGGATGGGACGGAACCGTAGATTCTTTTACATGGAGTGAAGATGGCAGGAAAGTTTATTTTCTTGCTCCTATAGATGGCACCAAACAACTTTTTGAAGTTAACTTTCCGGGGCTTACAAAAATTGCCGTAACGGTTACTCAGCTTACAGATGGCTACTGGGATGTAAACAGTATAACGGGCTTTTCAGGAAGTAATATTATTGTACTGAGAAGCGACATGAATCATGCTAATGAAATTTACAGCTACGATCTTAAAAAGAAGCAGTGGAAACAACTGTCGCATGTAAATGATGACACCTACAACAATATAGCATTAAGCAAAACAGAAAAAAGATATGTTACCACTGCCGATGGAAAAAAAATGCTGGTATGGGTAATACTGCCTCCTCACTTTGATGCAGCAAAAAAATACCCAACATTACTTTACTGCCAGGGAGGACCTCAGTCTGCCCTGTCTCAGTTTTATTCTTTCCGGTGGAACTTCCAGGTTATGGCAGCACAGGGATATATAATTGTTGCTCCTAACAGGAGAGGAATGCCGGGCCACGGAGTAGCATGGAACGAAGCCATAAGCAAAGACTGGGGTGGCGAAGTTATGAATGATTATCTTGCTGCAATAGACAATATGGCAAAAGAACCATATGTAGATAAAAACCGTTTAGGAGCTGTTGGAGCCAGTTATGGCGGCTATTCTGTATTCTATCTTGCAGGGATACACAATAAGCGTTTTAAAACATTTATAGCGCATGACGGCGTATTTAACCTGCAAAGCATGTATGGAACAACCGAAGAGGTTTTCTTTACAAACTGGGATGGCGGAGGCCCTTACTGGGAAAAAGACAATGCAGCCGCACAAAAAACCTATACACAATTTAACCCTGTTAATAACGTTGATAAATGGGATACCCCAATACTTATCTTTCAGGGTGATAAAGATTTCAGGGTTCCTATAGGGCAGGGACAGGAAGCTTTTCAGGCAGCGCAGTTAAGAGGCATAAAAAGCCGTTTTATAGTTTTCCCTGACGAAAACCACTGGGTACTGAAACCTCAAAATGGCCTGGTGTGGCAAAGGGAATTCTTTAAATGGCTTAAGGAAACTTTGTAAAACTGTAACAAATCTTTATTTTTAGCGACTATTTTTTAAACACAATAACATTATACTATTATGCATAAATTTTCAGTAAAACCTATTCTTGCAGCCTCTTTGCTATTTGCAGGTATCACTGCAGGATATTCTCAGGACTATCTGGTGAATTCGTTAAAAGGGAACCAGAGTGAGAACAGTAAAGAATCGTTTAAGTTTACCGAAGTAATAAACATCGAAAATACCCCGGTTAAAAGCCAGGGCTCTTCTGGAACATGCTGGAGCTATTCGGCAAACTCTTTCCTTGAATCAGAAATGATACGTATGGGTAAAGAGCCTGTAGAAATTTCTCAGATTTATACCGCACGTAATGCTTATGTAGAAAAAGGAAAGAACTATGTGCGTATGCATGGTGCAATATCACTGGGTGACGGTGGCGCACTTCATGATGTAATCAATATGTACCGTAAATATGGTGCGCTTCCGCAAAGCGAATACACCGGCCTTAACTATGGTACAGCAAACAACAAGTTTGCAGAAATGCAGACGATGGCTCAAGGAGTACTTGAAGCTGTTGTTAAAAACCCTAATGGCGAACTTACACCAAACTGGATAAAAGCCTACACGGCCGTATTAGATTCTTACCTTGGTGAAGTACCTCAGTCGTTTACATACAAAGGAAAAAAATATACACCTCAAACTTTTGCTAAAGAAGTTATAGGCATTAATCCTGACGATTATGTGGAAATCTCTTCTTTAAAAGAGCATCCTTATTACACTAAGTTCACACTAATGGTTCCTGATAACTGGTCGCTTGACCAGGTTTACAACGTAAAAATGGATGAGCTTACAGATATTATAGATAATGCCCTTAAAAAAGGTTACAGCGTAGCATGGGCAGGAGATGTAAGTGAAAAAGGCTTTAGCTGGAAAAATGGTGTAGCTTATGTACCTGCTAAAAACACAGGCGAAATGACTCCGGAAGAAAAAGAAGGAATGTTCCAGGGTCCTAAAGAGGAACTACAAATTACCGAAGAAATGCGCCAGGCTGCTTTTGATAATTATCAAACTACGGATGACCATGGTATGCACATTGTAGGTATTACTAAGGATCAAAACGGAAAAGAGTATTACATCATCAAAAACTCATGGGGAGCAAGTAATGACTACAAAGGATATATGTACATGACTAAGAACTTTGTAAAATATAAAACCACCGCTATCCTTTTGCACAAAGACGGAGTTCCGTCGGGAATTGCAAAGAAGCTTGATATAAAGTAACAAAAAAAACAAGGTCATAAAAAAAGCCAGGATTAATCCTGGCTTTTTTTATTTTATTATAGTCTAAAAATTAAGCGGCATCTTTTACAACTTTCATACCTGTTGCACCGGCGCTTCTTCTACTTAATCTTTTTGCGCACATTTCAGCAAATTTTTTAGCATCCTTTTTATTATCAACGGCTACTTTAACCTTTACATTATACCCATCTTTTGTCCTGAAACGGATATAATAGCTCTTTTCTGCCATGACAAGTGAAAACACCGAAATGCCGATAGCAATAAAAGAAAGCAGAAAGAATATAGCACTGTCAAGTTTTTGACGCTCTAAGTATAACAAAACAAATATACTAGAAGGCATCAAAGCCCACATAATTGATTTGATACTTGTATTGATACCAAATTTTACTTTTTTAATATCTTCGAAAGCAAGTTCGTCTTCACGATGGGCAGAAGCCAGAATAACTTTATCATTGAAGATTTTTCCGCAACTGTTGTTAAAAACAGGCATCTCTAATTTTTTCATAGC
>CAMPIZ010000253.1 GCA_946886675.1 uncultured Flavobacterium sp. | reverse complement strand
TATAGGAAGAGATACGATGCAGAAATGGATAGACAGCCTTAAATATGGCAATATGAAAATTGGCCCGGCTATTGATTCTTTCTGGTTAGATAATTCGCTTCAGGTATCTCCAGATGAAGAAATGGGATTGGTTAAAAAACTATATTTCGATCAACTTCCTTTTAGAAAAGGAGTACAGAAAGCAGTAAGAGACATGATGTTGCAGGAAGATAACAGCAACTATACGATAAGTTATAAAACAGGATGGGGATTTAACGGCGAAAACCACGCCATTGGATGGGTAGTGGGATGGATAGAGGAAAACCGGCATCCCTATTTTTTTGTGCTGAACATTGAAACAGCAGACACCGAGGCTGATATTCCGGCAATCCGGCTGAATATTCTGAATGGCATACTTAAACAGAAAGGATTTTTTGAAGGAAAGATGTAGGGGAGAAGTGAAGGTTGAGAAGAGAGAAGGTGAGAAGGGAGAGGTCAATGAGTTATCAGCCCATCATTAATACGCTTAAACTGAAAGCCAATGGCTGATAGCCCAGAGCTAACCGCTAATATTTTTTTACGTTGATACGTTTTGAACATACCGAACATTTGTTATTGCTGTTGCTCATTCCGGTATTGATACTGCTATTTAAGGCAGTGCTCCGCTGGAAGAAAACCACAATAAAAAAAATTGGCGATGAAAGGCTGATAAGACAACTCATTCATGGCTTTTCTCCCCGCAGATATTTGACCAGGTTCGTGGTTGTATTGCTGTCATTTGGCTGCCTTATTATTGCAGCAGCCAACCTTCAGTCTGCAACCCTGGCAGAAAAAATAAACCGTCAGGGAATAGATATTATGATTGCGTTAGATGTAAGCAGGAGCATGCTTGCCGAAGATATTAAACCCAGCCGCTTAGAAAAGTCCAAACAATTTATAAGTAAGCTGATGAATAAACTGGAAAATGACAGGATTGGACTGGTCATTTTTGCCGGGAGGGCATACATGCAAATGCCACTTACCTCCGACCATACTGCTGCAGGGTTGTATGTAAGCAATGCCGGCCCCGATGCAGTACCAACCCAGGGTACGGTTATTAGTAATGCATTAAAAGTATGTAACAGCGGGTTTAATGCAAAAGATAAAAAATATAAAGCGGTGGTATTGATAACAGATGGCGAAGACCATGACGAAGAGGCCGTTAAAATGGCAAAACAGTTGGCCCAAAATGGGGTATTAATAAATACAATAGGAGTGGGCACAACCCAGGGTTCTCCTATTTTGAACCCCATTACAGCCGAAAGCAAACGCGACCTGCACGGTAATATTATAATATCCAGGCTTAATGAACAGGAATTGATAGACATTGCACATGAAGGCAGTGGCACCTACCAGCAATTAAACGATATAGAAACAGCAGTAGATAAAATAACGGAGCAGTTTGCAGGTATGGAGCAGAAAACGATTCAGGATAACCGCCTGCTCAATTACCGCAGCTTTTTTCAGTGGTTCCTGGTATTGGCTTTTGCCGGGCTTGCATGCGAATTGTTCATCAGTGAAAAAAAGAAAACCCTGTAGCATGAAGCTGATCCTGTTATATATAATACTTTTGTTCAGTATTCCGGCTTTTTCACAGGATATAACCCGGCTAATTGGAAAAGGCAATGAAGCTTACCGCCTGCAACAATATGAAGAAGCCATCACGGCTTATAAGGAGGCATTGAAAACAGATCCTAACAATGTGATTGCTTCGTATAATATGGGCAATGCTCTCTTTAAAGATAAAAAGTATGAAGAAGCAGCTGCTATTTTTGATAAAGCTGCCAGGTATACAACTGATAAAAAGCTGCAATCGCAGTTATTGTATAACAAAGGAGTGGCGCTAACGCAACAGAAAAAACTGGAGGAAAGTATAGATGCGTATAAACAAACCCTGCGTATTAACACTTCCGATACGCTTGCCCGTGAAAATCTGCAAAGAGCAATAAATGAACAGAAGCAACAACAGGAGCGGCAAAATCAAAAAGAAAAAAAGGAACAAAGAGAGAACAAACCAAAACCCAAACCCAACAAACTTAATAAGCAACAGGTAGAACAACTGCTTAAAGCATTAGAGGAACAGGAAAGAAAATTACATGATAAAATGATGAAAAAAGCACCGGTTCCCGGCCAGCCTGATAAGGACTGGTAATGTTGTAAATGATGGGTATCCGGCGCCATTAACAACCACTGAAAACATAACTACTGCTGTTTCCGGTACCTGGCCAGGTTTACCAGCAGCACGCCAGCCAGTATAATGGCAAGCCCAGTAATTTGAAGAGCCGAAATCTTTTCACCGGCAAAAAAAACACCCAGTAATACAGCCACAACAGGATTCACATAAGCATGTGTGCTTACCTGTGTTGCCGGCCGAACTTTCAACAGCCATACATAAGCGCTGTACCCCAGCAAAGAACCCATAGTGACAAGGTATACAACTGCCAGCCAGGCTGAAGTTGAAACTTCGTGCCAGTTAAAGTCATTCCAGTCTTCCCTTATACTTCCGGTAACAGCATATGCCAATCCTGCTCCCATCATTTGCCAGCCCGAATTAACCGTACCTGAGAATGTGGCAGGCTTATATTTGGAATATAAAGAACCAGCCACCCAGGAAACAGAGCCAATAACCAGAACGCCTATGGAAATCACTTCCCATTTATCACCATTCCCCGACAGTGCATCGCCCATATTTTCTTTGAACAAAAAAATGATGCCAGTGAATCCCGTTACCAATCCGGATATTATCGCCGGACTGCTAAAGTTAGCCTTCCACTTGCCGTAGTCGAGCAGCACAAACCAGATAGGCGCCGAAGCAAGAAAGACCGCTACCACGGAACTGGCTAAAAACTGTTCCGACCATGCTACAGCTCCATTCCCTATAAAAAGTAAGAGGAACCCGATAAAAAAAGCGAATAGTATATCTTTCCATATAAACAGTTTTTCGCCATTCACCAGGCACCAGCCTGTCATAAGCAAACCGGCTGTGAGGAAACGAAATGTTCCCATTACTGTTACCGGCATATCCTGTATGGCCATTTGAATAAAAAAATAAGTGGACCCCCATACAATATAAATAACGGCAAAAGCAGCTATTATTTTTGCTGCAGAAATTCGCGGCGTTGAGCTCTCTTCCATTCTCCCTGATCTTTTAATTGATATGCTACTTCATTCCCGCAAGCAATCATTGGTGTGTTGAAGTGCTGTTCCCACCGGAAAGGAAATGCCGGAGGTTATTTGAGTGGCAAACCTATAGGAAAATATTCACTATCATGGAAACGGCGGGGCAAGTTTATGTCTTTCTCTGCAAATTATTTATACTCCAGTATAAATTCGTTACCATTTTCATTCATCAGCGAGGGATAATCCCAATTGTTATACACATAGGTGGTTTGGGAAATGCTGCCTGCACCCTGCGCCGACGAAGGATATGTATTGTAATTAACAGAAGCGGTTTCAGTAATATTATTCTCATTCACCGAGAATGGAATATTTTCTATACTGTGATAAACCATCCTGTAAGGGTTTTTTTTGTTATCGTACTTATAACTGTATTTTAAGGCAAGCACCGGTTCAGCATTAGACTGGTTTATACTATAAGCCTCACTCAGCACTACATTGTTGCCTTAATAAGTGTAGATCGA
>CAMPIZ010000252.1 GCA_946886675.1 uncultured Flavobacterium sp. | reverse complement strand
CAGTAATATCGACCAGTTTTCTATATAAAAAACATCATATTTAATTCTGTTTATCATGTCGTCGTCACTTGCAATTTCGCCTCTGTATCCCTTTACCTGAGCAAGACCTGTTATGCCCGGCTTAACATAAAGCCTTACCAGATACTTTTTTATCCTGGTGCTGTACAGGTTATTTTGAGACCATAAATGCGGCCTTGGCCCCACTACCGACATATCGCCCAACAGCACGTTTAAAAACTGCGGCATTTCGTCTATACTTGTTTTCCTCATTATCCTGCCAATACGGGTAACCCGCGGATCATTTTTAATAACCGATTCTTCTGTTGTTTTATTTAGTCTCATCGACCTGAATTTATAACAGAAAAATTCCTCTTCGTTAATACCCGGCCTTCCCTGTTTAAAAAATACAGGGCCCGGTGACTCCAGTTTTATGATTATGGCCAGTAACGGCGCAAGCCACGACAGAATAAAAATAAGGACAAATAGTGAGAACGCAATATCAAAAGCCCTTTTAAAAAATTTTGCAATAGGTTCATGCAGCGGTGTTTTCCTTAAAGACAGTACCGGGAAAAACTCATAGTAATCTATCTTAAGGTTTTTTGCAAAAATTTCTTTAGTGTCGGGTATAAACTTTAGTGTCTTGTTTGTCATATCGGCAAACTCAACCAACGATTTCAATTGTGCGTTTGTAATTTCGTTAAGCGAACAATAGATGTCGTCGATATTATTTTCTTCGGCAAAAACCTTAACTGTCGAAATTTTCCCTTTTATATTCTCATTTTGCTTCCTGTCAGAAAAAAAGCCCATAAACTGATAACCATAGTGCGTTTTCTCTTCAAAAAGCTGCTTAAGCCTTAAGCTATCCGGAGTATAGCCTATAATTATAGCTTTACGGTAATTGCTGCCGGTAACAATCCTGTACCTGCGCAGGTAATAAAACAGCAGGAATTTAAAAACCGTAATAAGCACGAAAGCCGCAATAAGATAATTTGCTATAGCCTGCCCGCTAAAAACCGCCTGTTTTGAAAAAGGAAAAAAAGCAATAACCGCAAGAGTAAAAATAATACCCTGCCTTATTATCTTAGATAAAATCTCTATAGGCTTTGTAAAGCGGTACACCTCATAAAATCCAAAAAAATAGGAGATAACAGCCCATGCGCCCAGCTGGTACATACCAAAATGAAGGTTGTTAAGCCCCAGTTCCCTGAAAAAATACTGAAACAACACTGTGAGCGCCAATATGTCAAAAAGTACACTTATTGGCCTTATGTATTTCGAATATCTTCCCCTTCCGGATAAAATCATCTGCTAGTGTATGTATCCTGAAAAATCTTTGTGCTCTTCTTTTAAAAGTTCCTCTTTAGACAGTCCCCTGAAATAATCATAGGTAAGCTTCATTCCTTCGGCCCTGTTAACTTTTGGTTCCCAGCCCAATATTTCTTTAGCTTTTGCAATATCCGGCTGACGCTGCAACGGGTCGTTTAAAGGAAGCGGCTTGTATATTACTTTTTGTGTAGTACCTGTAAGTTTTATTATTTCTTCGGCAAAATCCTTAATCGTAATTTCGTCTGGGTTTCCAATATTTACCGGGTAGGCATAATCTGAATGCAGTAACCTGAATATCCCTTCTATCTGATCGTCTACATAACAAAAAGACCTTGTTTGCATCCCGTCCCCAAAAATTGTAAGATCTTCACCCCTTAATGCCTGGCCTATAAAAGCAGGTATTACCCTCCCGTCGTTAAGCCTCATTCGTGGGCCGTAAGTATTAAATATTCTTACTATGCGGGTTTCAACACCATGAAAGGTATGGTAGGCCATTGTTATAGACTCCTGAAAGCGTTTGGCTTCATCATATACTCCCCTTGGGCCTATAGTGTTTACATTGCCATAATAATCCTCGTTTTGTGGGTGTACCAAAGGGTCTCCATATACTTCAGAAGTTGATGCAATAAGTATGCGGGCATTTTTAACCCTTGCCAGTCCTAAAAGGTTATGCGTACCCAAAGAGCCCACTTTAAGGGTTTGTATAGGTATTTTAAGATAGTCTATAGGGCTCGCTGGCGATGCAAAGTGTAATATATAATCAAGCTGTCCCGGTACATGGACAAACTTTGTTACATCATGATGATAAAATTCAAAATTAGGCAGTTTAAAAAGGTGCTCTATATTTTTAAGGTCGCCTGTAATAAGATTGTCCATCCCTATTACATAATATCCTTCCTTTATAAACCTGTCGCAAAGGTGCGAACCTAAAAACCCGGCTGCGCCGGTTATTAGTATCTTTTTCATCTTTTACTTCTTTCTATAACACTGGTATATAAACCTTTATTAAACAGGCAGTATAAAACTGTGAAGAAAATAACGCCTCTTTGCCTCCATATAAATGATTCGGTCAAAAATAAGGCTATCATTAGAATTGCGAAAGCAATATGCACAAAATCTTTGTTTATAATGCCGTTTTTAAGGTTTATGCCCAGCATCGCCAAAAGAAGTAAAAGCCCGAGGATACCCAAATCGGCAAAAACCTCTATATACTGGTTATGGAAGTTAAGCTTATTATAACCAATATTGTTTTCATCTCCCTGAAAAACATTGTGTTCTACCCCTTTTTGCTCTACTCTTACCTGAGAAGCATTAAGTCCGTATCCGGAAAGGAATATATTATCCTTCTCAAGCATTTCTGTAAAAATCCTTACCTGATAAATCCGCATTGCGGTACCATTAAAATAATCGTTTTGGCTAAAGGTTTTTTTGTTCCATGCCTCATATACAGTTACTGGCCTCGAATTCAAATCTGTCACTGCCTGTTCAGTAGCCGGATTAAACTCTGCTTCAAATCTGTCTTTTATTTTACCATAATACCCGGCAACTACTATCCCGGTAAAAAATACAATACCAAGAAGCCATTTTGCCTTTTTTGTAAAACCGGAAAATATCAGAAGATACAATCCTGTTATTAATACAGTAATTATCAGGATATTTTTTGAAGACAGGAGAAAAATAAGCGTGAAAAGAAAGGCAAACGCAAAATAATCAAATATGGATTTTTTCTTTTTTGAAAGGTAATAGAATACGGCAACAGCAAAAAACACCGAGGCATAAATTGCATTTACGTCTTTTGTAACCAGACTGTGATAAAAAAAATAATCGGTATCCCCGCTAAGGGTATAGCGGGCTAAAGCCCTGATAATATAAAATGCCCCATAAATTACCATTCCAAAACTGTAGTATTTTAAAATATCCCTTTGCTGCTTTTTCCAAAGCCGGGAAAGGCAAAATAAAACAGGTATTGCCAACAGGGTTATTTCCCGGGACAGCGCTTTCATGCTGCACTTAAAATCTACGCTCCAGGCAAGCGAAGCCACCATGAGCATAAAAAGCAGTACAGGCAGTATAAGGGCCGTATTAACAGAAAAGTTTTCTTTCCTTGCCGTAAATATTGTGTAAACTGCAAAAATTATCACAGCTATACTGCTGAAACCATAGTTTAAGGGTATGGTAAGAAGTATGGCAGTAACAAAAAAGACCAGCATTTTAGGGCTTGCTGAAGGCCTCTTGTTTTTAGGTAAGGCATTTTTTGAAGAATTTAAGATAGTCCCCATTAATTTTTTCCCAGTTAATATCTTCTTTAATCGCTTTATAGTTATTTTCTACAAGGTGCAAATTATTACTTT
>CAMPIZ010000251.1 GCA_946886675.1 uncultured Flavobacterium sp. | reverse complement strand
ATCATATACATAGCACTATTTTTATCGCTGTATATATAATAAGAATTGTTATTGCTCTGCTTTAATCTTTGTAAAAAATTTCTCATACCTAACCTTAATTTTGTGTTGTTTTTAACCAAATAAAAATCTTGCTAATATTTTTCAGCAAATCGATGGTTTTAATAATAGTTGATGCTAAAATGAATTCGTTTATAATTTCTTCAATTCAAATCTACACTGTCTAAAATTTAAAAAGGATGTGGTATGTTTCTAATTTGGTAGACATATGTTCAAAATGATTGTTTTTGAACATATGTATTCAAATCAGAATTAAGTCTTTTGAGTTAATCTCTTCTGAAAACCTAGTACTAAGGTTTAATAATTTGAAGACCTTTTTTTCCTGCAATTACTGCTTTAGTTGCAATTTTATAAAATAACGAATGCTCTACTACGCCAGGTATCATCTTTATCTTGCTATTTAACTCGGCTAGATTAGGTATGGTTGAAAAGCTAATATCAGCAAGTAAGTTTCCATTTTCTGTTATAACGGCACCATCCTTTTGGCTAGCCATTCTAATAGTTATAATAGATTGCGGATAAATTGATTGAATTTTATTGAGAACAAAGGCTAATGCTTCTGGTAAGATTTCTACAACTAAAGGATATTTTTCATCAAGCTTCTCAGCAAATTTACTTTCATCTCCTACTAATATAAATTCATTTGCGGCAGAGGCCATTATTTTTTCGCTTGTATGAATTCCTCCTCCACTTTTTAAAGCATTAAGCGCTTTGTCAAACTGGTCACAACCATCAAAATATATATCTAACACTTCTATACTAGAAATCAACTTTGATTTCAGCCCTTTAGAAATTAAGTATTGTCTTGTTTTAAAAGATGAGGATGCAAAGGATAATGATTGTACTAAGACTTCGTTTTTAGTGATCATATCTATCAAATAAAACATCGAAGAACCTGCACCAAAACCTATTTTTTGTCCAGCTTTAATTAGATTTAATCCTCCTTTAGCTGCTTCTAATTTGTAATCTTCCATTCTTCTATTCATAGATTTAGACAAAAAAACGAGTTATATATCACTTTTCTCAACAATTTAAATCAAATAGTACATTTGGTATGTGTATTAGCCACAAATGACACCCCTTACCGTACAAATATCTTATGATGTTTGCTTTAACATTTAAAACCATCTCAATTTCATACACATCTTCTATTTAAAATCTAGTTAATGAAGCCAAATTTTTCTATTAGCAAATGTTTGGGACTGCTTATTATAGCTCTGGTTCCGTTAAGTCTTACTGCTCAAACAAAAGCAAGTTCTTCTAAACAACAATCCAAAAGCTTTATTTATAAAGATAAAAATGCGGCTTTAGAACAACGTGTTGAAGACCTTTTGAGCAGGATGACCTTGGAAGAAAAAGTTCTCCAAACAAACCAATGGACTTACGGAAAAAATGCAAACACTAACAATATAGAAGCCAGTAAGAAAGCTGTGAGGCCAGAAATTGGTTCATTAATATATCGAAGTATTAACCCTGTTTTCCGTAATGATATTATTCGTAAAGCGATGGAAGAATCGAGACTCGGTATACCTATTTTAATGGGTTTTGATGTAATTCATGGGTATCGTACTGTTTATCCTATTCCACTTGCTCAAGCCTGCTCCTGGAATTTAGCATTGGTAGAACAAGCTGCCGCCGTTGCTGCTAAAGAATCTAAATTATCTGGTGTAGATTGGACTTTCTCTCCCATGGTTGATGTGGCCCGGGATGCAAGATGGGGAAGAGTGGCTGAAGGTTATGGTGAAGATCCTTACGCCAACTCGGTTTTTGGTGTTGCTTCAATAAAAGGCTATCAAGGTAAAAACCTTTCAGATCCATATTCTATCGCGGCTTGTTTAAAGCATTATATAGGTTATAGCTTATCAGAAGGTGGCAGAGATTATAGATATGCAGATGTTTCTGCACAAACCATGTGGGAAACATTTATGCCACCTTATGAAGCTGGCATTAAAGCAGGAGCAGCCACTGTAATGAGTGGATTTAACGATATAAGTGGGATACCAGCTTCTGCAAATTATTATACACTGACCGAAATACTAAAAAACAGATGGAAACACGATGGCTTTGTAGTTTCTGATTGGGGGTCTGTTAAAAATCTAATTGATCAAGGTTTTGCTAAAGATGATAAGGATGCAACGCTAAAATCTTTTACTGCCGGAGTAGAAATGGATATGGTTGATAACTTATACGTAGAAAACTTACCTCAACTACTGAAAGAAGGAAAAATCACAGAAAAACAGCTAGATGAAGCTGTTAGAAGAATACTAAAGATAAAATTTAGATTGGGCTTATTTGATAAACCTTATGTACAAGAATTACCAGAAAAAGACCGATACTATCAAAAAGAGAGTATGGCTGTAGCGGCAAAATTAGCTGAAGAATCTATGGTTTTATTAAAAAATGATAACCAAACTCTTCCTATTTCGAAATCTATCAAGCAAATTGCTTTGATAGGCCCAATGGTTAAAGACAGTATTAATTTGATGGGCTCTTGGGAAGGGCAAGGAATTGCATCCTCTGTAGAAACTATTTTTGATGGCTTTGTTAAAGAATTTAATGGAAAAGCTATATTAAATTATGCAAAAGGTTGTGCTTTTGATGGCGATGATGAAAGTGGTATTGCAGAAGCCATTGTAATGGCTAAAAAGTCTGACATAGTGCTTATTTGTATTGGCGAAAAGAAAGGATGGAGTGGAGAAAATGCTTCAAGATCTACCATTGCATTGCCTGCTTTACAAGAAAAGTTAGTAGCAAATTTAAGAGCAATTGGTAAACCTATTGTTTTAATTTTATCAAGCGGCAGACCCTTAGAGCTAAGCAAATTGGCTACACTGTCTGATGCTATGCTTGAAATTTGGCAACCTGGCATTGCAGGCGGAAGTGCTGTAGCTGGTTTAATTTCTGGACGTTTAAATCCATCAGGGAAATTAGCTATTACCTTTCCTTTAGCTACAGGGCAAATTCCGGTTTATTATAATATGAGACAATCGGCCCGACCCAAATTAGGAGGTTACCAAGATATACCTACAGAACCTATGTATTGGTTTGGCCATGGCTTAAGTTATACTACATTTTCTTATGGAAAAGTTTCTCTTTCTGATAGCATCATAAATAAAAACCAAAAAATAACTGCTGAAGTAACTATAACTAATACTGGTTTAAGAGAGGGAAAAGAAACTGCATTCTGGTTTATTGCAGACCCTGTTGCAACTGTTACACGCCCCATGAAAGAATTAAAGTTCTTTGAAAAACAAAATTTAAAAGCAGGAGAATCTAAAGTATTTGAATTTGAAATTGACCCAATGAGAGATTTAAGTTTCCCTAATGCTAAAGGAATTAAACATTTAGAAAGTGGAGAGTTTTATTTGATTATCAACAACCAAAAAGCAAAGTTTGAAATAGTAGATTAATACTTCTGCTTGAGTAATCTATAAATAGTTCTTTGATCCATAAAATCTTAAATACAGGTCTAAGTGTTTTTTGATACTTTCATAGCCCATTATCGTGTAAAAGTTGATAATAAAAACTATTTTTTTAGAATTAACTATTAAAAGCTAATTATTTTGTCAGATTTAAATTATAGAAAGTTTAATTCCAAATCCTAAACAAGAGTTAGTGCGTTCTACCTCATTTAGTTTA
>CAMPIZ010000250.1 GCA_946886675.1 uncultured Flavobacterium sp. | reverse complement strand
GTATAATTATGAAACAAATTTAATTTATTTAACTTTGGCAAACGCATATGCGAATATTTAAAAATTGAGGTAACAAAAAAAATACTATCTTTGTGAAAAGAAATCCCGTGCCAAATGGGATTTTTTCTATTTATATAAACGATGAAGTTATGAGTACAGTATCTTACTACACAGCGGAAGGATTAAAAAAATTAAGGGAAGAACTAGATCATCTTAAGAGTATAGAAAGACCAAAAGCTTCTCAGGCAATTGCTGAAGCACGCGATAAAGGAGACTTATCTGAAAATGCAGAATATGATGCCGCAAAAGAGGCACAGGGACTGCTTGAGCTTAAAATTGCCAAAATGGAAGAACTACTGGCAAACGCCCGCCTTATAGACGAGTCGCAGCTTGATACATCTAAAGCTTTAGTGCTTTCTACCGTAAAGATAAAGAACCTGGCTAACAACATGACCATGACCTATACCCTGGTTGCTGAAAGCGAGGCCGACCTTAAAACAGGAAAAATATCTGTAACTTCTCCAATAGGAAAAGGCCTTTTAGGTAAATCTGTAGGTGAAGTTGCCGAAATAAACGTTCCTAACGGTACACTTAAGTTTGAAGTCCTTGAAATAACAAGAGATTAATCCTTAAATCAAATTGTTATGAGTTCCATATTCACTAAAATCATAAATGGAGAAATCCCTGCCTACAAAGTTGCAGAAGATGATAATTTCCTGGCTTTTCTGGATGTAAATCCAAATGCCAAAGGGCATACGCTTTGTATTCCAAAAAAGGAAATCAACAAGATTTTTGATATGGAAGAAGAGCATTACCTTGAGTTGATGCGCTTTTCAAGAAAAGTGGCAAAGGCTCTGGAAAAAACAGTACCTTGCAAGCGTGTAGGTATAGCAGTGGTAGGCCTTGAAGTGCCACATGTGCATATACACCTTATACCGCTTAATGAAATGGACGAGATGCGCTTTATAAATAAAGTAAAAATGGAAAAGGAAGAATTTGAAGCACTTTCAAAAGCTATCAATTCTAATTTATAAAAAAGGCGCTTAAAAAGCGCCTTTTTATTTTTATGCTTTCCTGTAACTGGCCTGCATTGTGGTACCTTTACCAATTTCGGATTGCAGTACTTTTATCTTTCCTTTATGATATTCTTCCACAATACGTTTAGTTAATGAAAGGCCCAGCCCCCACCCCCTTTTCTTAGTGGTAAAGCCGGGTTCAAAAACCTTTTTAAACTGGTTTTTCTGTATGCCTTTGCCTGTGTCGGTTACCTTTATCTTTACAAAGTTATCACTGTCATCAATATTTATCTTAAGAGTACCCTTTCCTTTCATGGCGTCTATGGCATTCTTTACCAGGTTTTCTACCGTCCAGCTATGGAGTTCAGGATTCAGCATAACTTTTACCGGATAATTGGGGGCCTTAAATAAAAACTCTACCTGGTTTGAGGTACGTGTACGCAGGTACTCAAAAGATTTTTCAGTTTCGGTTACAATATCCATTTCCTGTAACAGTGGCTCAGAACCTATTTTAGAGAAACGTTCTGCAATTGTCTGTAACCGGTTTACATCCTTCTCAACCTCATTAACCGTAGTTTCATCTACATTGTCGGCTTTCATAATCTCAATCCATCCCAGGAGTGACGATAATGGTGTCCCTATCTGGTGTGCGGTTTCCTTTGCCATACCTGCCCATAATTTGTTTTGGGTAGCTATTTTTGTTGCCCTGTAAAAATTAAACACAAGGGCGCCAAACAAAACTATAATGAGTATTAAAGCTATAGGAAAATATTTAAGCTGATCCAGTAAAGGGGAATTACCATAATAAATATACTGATATTCATCTTCGGATATCATACTTTTAATAGGCGGATTCTGCTTTTTAATATCTTCAAAATAACTTTGCAGCCATACAGAGTCTTTTAAAATTTCAGGAGCGATATTTTTACTGTCAAGAATATTATCGAACTTATCTGTTTTAAATACCGGTATAGTATTATTACTGGTTAAAACACCTAATGCCAGATCTAAACCCGTATCATTAAGCTCAGGATCATTAAGAGCCTTTGTACCCATAGCCCAAAGCTCAACCTTATTCCTTTCTTCATCTTTAAAAACCTGAAAAAGGTAATAGGTATTCCATACAATAAGTATAACGATAAGAAAAGAAGCCAGTATAATAAACCCGCGGGTAAAGTTCCTGTTATTAGAAAACTGCATACAATGGTATTTGTGAGCCTAAAGATAATAAATATGGCAAAAGTGCAGGCTTAAATAAAGCCATAACACAGGGTTTATTATTTTGTTATTAAATAGGCTTAGGTTAAATGGGTTAAGTAATCAGGAAAATTTATCTTTGCATAAAACACAATTTTTGCAATGTTAAGCATAGATCCAAAAGAAATACCTACTGCAAAACTTCAGGGCTACCTGCAGAGTGCTGTGGGACCCCGCCCTATAGCTTTTGCCAGTACTATAGACAAAAACGGCACACCCAACCTGTCGCCTTTCAGTTTTTTTAATGTATTTAGCGCCAACCCTCCTATATTGGTTTTTTCCCCTTCCCGCAGGGTAAGGGATAATACTATTAAGCACACGCTTATAAATGTTGAGCTTAACCGCGAGGTAGTTATTAACGTGGTTAATTATGCTATAGTACAGCAGGCTTCCTTGTCTAGTACGGAGTATGGCGACGGCGTAAATGAGTTCATCAAATCTGGGCTTACCATGGTGCCTTCGGATATTGTGAAACCCTTTCGTGTTAAGGAGTCTCCGGTACAATTTGAGTGCAGGGTAAAAGACATTATAGCACTGGGTGATGGCGGTGGTGCAGGTAACCTGGTAATATGTGAAGTAGTTAAACTGCACGTTGATGAAAACGTACTGGATGAAAATGGCGCTGTAGACCAACACAAAATTGATCTTGTATCGCGAATGGGCGGCAACTGGTACAGCCGTGCCAATATGGGCCTGTTTGAAGTAGAAAAACCGCTTACTACATTGGGCATTGGTGTAGATGCAATTCCTGATTTTGTAAAAGAAAGCAGGGTATTTAACGGAAACGATCTTGGAAAATTAGGTAATGTAGAAACTTTGCCATCTCAGGAAGAAATTGATACCTTTGTTGAAGGGTCTTTTGAAGTTAAAGCCGTTTTAAGTGCCGATGATGAAGATAAAAAGTACAGTAAAGCCAAAGAATATCTTGATAAAAACGAAGTGATTACTGCCTGGAAGGTACTTTTGGCTTCCCGAAAGTAATGACCCGGTTGAGCAGGATCAATCATAAAACAATAAAATAAAAATCTTATTATGGAAGTTACAGGAAGAATTAAAATGATAGATGAGACTAAATCTTTTGGCAGCAACGGATTTAGAAAAAGAGAAGTAGTGGTTACTACTGAAGAGCAGTATCCGCAGCACATAATGATAGAATTTACACAAGACAAGTGCGACCTGCTTAACAGTTATACAGTAGGCGAACCTGTAAGGATCTCCATAAACCTGAGAGGAAGGGAATGGGTTAACCCGCAGGGTGAAACAAAATACTTTAACTCTATACAGGGCTGGAGAATAGAAAAATTACAGCCGGCTGCAGCTACGGGACAGCAAATGCCGCCTCCGCAAGCACCAAATTCATACGACTCGTTTGAACCGGCAACAAACTATAAGGAGGAAGATCACGACGACCTTCCGTTCTAATAAAATA
>CAMPIZ010000249.1 GCA_946886675.1 uncultured Flavobacterium sp. | reverse complement strand
ATATTGAATCGCTTCGTGAATGTACCTCATCCTCTTCTTTCTCTTTTTCTTTAAGGTTCAGTTTCTCAAAGTTTTTAAGCAGGGTAATCTGTTTGTTGAGCTTTTCAATTTTTTTCTTTGTTTCTTCAACAGGTTTTTGTGATGTTTTTAAAATTGCCCGCCTGATATCTGATAAAGAATCTCTTTCGGTTTCAAGCTCTTCAGATGTTTTGCCTAAGGCCAATACCTCTTTCAATTCATAAAGCTTATCAATAATATACAGTTCCCTTTTTTCTTTTGTAGCCTCACAATTTTTAGGATACATAAACTGGGTTGGAGAAAAGGCATAGTTAAAGCCTACCCTTAAACCAATATCATTTGCCCAGGCCCCATCTGCATAGTACTTAAAATCGTCATTAATATTTGTAATATTTGTTCCTATATCAATGATAACCCGTGTCCAGTTTTCACCGGAAAATGACATGTTAGCACTAAACTTATGCTTATCATCGTCAAAGGAATACCCGAAGGCAGACCCGTTATTTACAATATCAGTATTATTAATAACCACTGTACTAAAGATATTTTTAAACTGTTTGGTAAAAGCCTGCTTATCTGCACCTTTGTATATTTTGTTTTTTAAAAGTGCCGTGGTATCTATAACTTCACAATACTCATCGAGCTTGTCTTCCATATTTTGAATTAACAGGTTATAAATCTTTGTTTTCCTCTCAGGCGTTAGTACAGGATTCTGCGCAAATACTGTACATCCGGCAATAAGGAGGGCTGCTGTTAGTAATGTTGTTTTCATAGTAAGGGTATTTAATGATTCAGAGTTAAAAGTATGTAAATACCTAAATCAAAAAAATCACCATCATTGGGTATTTTTTACCACCGTTTACCATACTATTTTTATGATACAAAACTGTAAAATACATTATTATGAAATCACTTTATTTAATCGCCCTGTCTTTACTTCTGTTTGTATCGTGTAAAGAAAGCGGGGAAACGAAAAGCAGTGCCGACTCTGTAACAGAAATGGCTACGGAAACTGAAGCTCCCGAAATGAGCATGGATGAAATTAAGGCTGCCGTAACATCGGGATTTGGTGAAGTTATAGACGAAGCCAGTGCAGAAACCGACCAGTCGGCAATAAACGAGGTAAGGCTTATACAGCATGGTGGCGACGGATGTGGCAGCAGGCCCGGCTGCGGCAGGTATGAGTTCCTGAGAAATATATCATCCGACAGGCGCATAAGGGCTACCGTAAGGACAACGTGGATGTATAACAACGAGCAGTATTCTGAAACCAAAGTATATGAAACAGATCCCGGACAGGATGTATCACTTGGCTGTACAGCTTGGTGCAGTACCATGGGCGGCAGGCAGGATTTTAGAAGAAGCATTGCCGGAGCATCATACCTAAATTAGAAAGGGAGTTTTTTCAGGTAGGAAGGCCGCCCTTAAAAAAGGCGGTTTTTTTAATGCCGTAAGGTGCTCTTGTATATCATTTATTTAACCTAACCTTCACTATTTCAGCACAGTTTTTAAAAAGAAATTAAAAACACTGCCACAATCGCAAAAAAATTGCTTTCTAACAGATATTTTCTTAATTTGCAGGAAGCAATTTAACAATCACATGAGCACTATCACCCGTTTATTCGACTTTCCTTATTACCAACTGGAAAAATACAACCTTCCCGATGCACTTGTTACCAAATATGGCAATGAGTGGGTAAAAACCTCCACACAGGAATATGTAGACAAAGCCAATGCTTTTTCACGCGGGCTGTTGCGAATGGGGGTAAAGAAAAACGATAAGATAGCCGTAATATCCAGTAACAACCGTACCGAATGGCATATTGCCGATATAGGCATACTGCAAACCGGAGCGCAGAATGTGCCTATTTATCCTACCATAAGTGAGGAAGACCAGGCTTACATCCTTAACCACTCCGAAGCTATTTACTGTATTGTTTCCGATCAGGATCTGTATGACAAAATAATGTCGGTAAAAAGCCAGGTACCTAACCTTAAGGAAATCTATTCGTTTAACGAGATACAGGGCTGTAAAAACTGGAACGAAATACTGGAACTGGGCAAAGACAACAGTAACCAGGGCGAAGTAGACAGCATAAAAGATTCTATTGATGAGAACGACCTTGCTACCGTAATATATACTTCGGGCACAACAGGCAGGCCTAAAGGGGTAATGCTTTCGCATAAAAATATAGTGTCTGATGTAATGATGAGTGCCGAAAGGGTACCGTTTGAAGCAGGAAAATTCAGGTCGCTGAGCTTCCTGCCTATCTGCCACATTTATGAAAGAATGATACTTTATCTTTACCAGTACTATGGCGTGGCAACTTATTTTGCCGAGTCTATAGAAAAGGTGAGCGATAATATTAAAGAAGCCACACCGGATGTTATTACAGCTGTGCCAAGGCTACTGGAAAAAGTATATGATAAGATTATTGCCAAAGGCAGCGAACTTACCGGAATTAAGCGCAAGCTGTTTTTTTGGGCTGTTGAGGTAGGGCTTGAATATGAGCCTTATGGTGCAAACGGTGCCTGGTATGCCTTTAAGCTTGCCATTGCCCGTAAGCTTATTTTCAGTAAATGGAAAGCGGGGCTTGGCGGAAGGCTGGGGCTTATGGTGAGCGGAAGTGCCGCTATACAGCCAAGGCTGGCAAGGGTATTTGCCGCGGCAGATATTCCGGTTATGGAAGGTTACGGACTTACCGAAACCTCTCCTGTTATCGCGGTAAATGATGAACGTAACGGCGGGTTCAGGATAGGTACTGTGGGCAAACCGCTAAGCGGACTGGAAGTAAAGATTGCCGAAGACGGAGAAATACTGTGTAAAGGCCCTAATGTAATGCTGGGCTACTATAAAGATGAGGAGAAAACCCGCGAGGTAATGACAGACGGTTACTTTCATACCGGGGATATAGGCGAGGTAGACAAAGACGGCTTCCTGAAGATAACCGACAGGAAAAAGGAAATGTTTAAAACATCGGGTGGTAAGTATGTTGCGCCACAACTTATAGAAAATGCCATGAAGCAGTCGCGCTTTATTGAGCAGATTATGGTAATAGGCGAAGGCGAAAAAATGCCTGCTGCCTTTATACAGCCCGATTTTGAGTTTGTAAAACAATGGGCTTCGCGCAAAGGGCTTAACATAAACTCTAATGAGGAAGTAGCCACTAACGAAGAGGTACGCGAGCGCATTAAAGAAGAGGTTGACGGCATAAACAAGAAATTTGGCCACTGGGAGCAGGTGAAAAAGTTTGAGCTTACACCAGAGGCCTGGTCAGTTGATGGTGGTGAAATGACCCCTACCCTTAAGCTGAAGCGTAAAGCCGTAAAAGAAAAATACCAGAAACTGTATGATAAAATATACCGCACCGAAGGTAGTGACAGGTAGAAACACACTCCCCTAACTGGGGTGTGTAAATTAATTACATATCAATGTGGATATCAAATAGTAAACAATGGAATGATAGAGTTACTCCTTTGGAAAAATTTGTTGTTGAACGAATAATACAAAGATGTGATTACAACGAATCTATTTCCAATAAACATCGGACCACTAATGGATACACCCAATTAAAAGAGTTAATTCACTATTGCGAATTGTCTACAAAAAGAAGTAAAACTATTAAAACTTTAGTTGTAATTCTTGATGAAGCAAAATCTAATATAATTAAGCAAAACATTTCTTC
>CAMPIZ010000248.1 GCA_946886675.1 uncultured Flavobacterium sp. | reverse complement strand
CATAATTACAGACTAATTAGGAAATTTGTCCTTCCTCTCAAATTATTATAGAACCTACAAGATTTTAAAAAACCTTGCAGGAACTCAGCTACTCTCAAAACTTAGTACCAACACACTACTATAAAAAAACGGCCGAGAATAATTCCTCAGCCGTTCCTCATTCAAATATAACCTATCCGAATTATAATGTCCTTGCATTCTTAACCTTCTGGTCGGTTATAGCATGCTTAATAACTTCTTCCATTTTGGTAACGTAGTGGAAAGTCAGCCCTTCAAGATATTCCTGCCTTATTTCCTCTACATCACGCCTGTTTTCTTCACATAAAATTATTTCCTTAATGTTTGCCCTTTTTGCTGCCAGTATCTTTTCCTTAATACCGCCTACAGGCAATACGCGTCCGCGAAGGGTAATTTCTCCTGTCATAGCAAGATGCTTTTTCACCCTTCTTTGAGTGAAAGAAGAGGTAAGCGAGGTAAGCATCGCAACACCGGCGCTTGGCCCGTCTTTTGGCGTTGCACCTTCCGGAACGTGAATGTGCACGTTATAGTTTGATATTACCTCGGGGCTAATACCCAGCTCTTCGGCATGAGCCTTTATATACTCCAGCGCTATGGTAGCCGACTCCTTCATTACACTACCCAGGTTACCCGTCATGGTCATATGCCCTTTGCCTTTGCTAAGCAGCGACTCTATAAACAGTATATCACCTCCTACACTGGTCCAGGCAAGGCCTGTTACCACGCCGGCAACCTCGTTATTTTCATATTTGTCACGCTCCATTTTTGGTGCGCCCAGTATTTCAATAATATCGGCTTCAGTAAGTTTGTGGTTGTACTCCTCCTCCATAGCGATGCACTTGGCTAGGTTCCTTACCACTTTGGCAATTTGCTTTTCAAGCCCACGCACACCCGATTCCCGGGTATATCCGGTAACAATTTTTTCAAGTTGCCTTTTGCCAATGCTCAGGTCTTTATCAGTAAGACCATGCTCTTTAAGCTGTTTAGGCAACAGGTGGCGTTTTGCTATTTCTACTTTTTCCTCTATTGTATAACCGGTCATGTGTATTATCTCCATCCTGTCGCGAAGGGCAGGCTGAATATTAGACATGTTGTTTGATGTGGCTATAAACATAACTTTACTAAGGTCGAAACCAAGCTCCAGGAAGTTATCATAAAACTCCTTGTTCTGCTCAGGGTCCAGCACTTCCAATAATGCAGACGACGGGTCGCCGTTGTGTCCGCTGGAAAGCTTGTCTATCTCATCCAGTACAAACACTGGGTTCGATGTACCAGCTTTCTTAATGCTTTGTATAATTCTTCCCGGCATGGCGCCAATGTAGGTTTTCCTGTGGCCCCTTATTTCTGCCTCATCACGAAGGCCGCCCAGCGATATACGAATATACTCCCTGCCCAGCGCTTCTGCAACCGATTTACCTATGGATGTCTTACCAACCCCCGGAGGGCCGTAAAGGCACAAAATAGGCGATTTCATATCGTTTCGCAGTTTTAGCACCGCAAGGTATTCTATAATACGTTTTTTAACGTCCTCAAGCCCAAAATGGTCTCTGTGCAGGATTTTCTCAGCACGTTTAAGGTCAAATTTATCTTTAGAGAACTCGTTCCACGGCAGGTCGAGCATCAGCTCAAGGTAATTACGCTGTGTCGCATATTCCGCCACCTGCGGATTCATACGCTGCAGTTTAGAAAGCTCTTTTTCAAAATGGGTCTTGGTCTTCTCGTTCCATTTCTTTGCCTTGCCTTTTTTGCGCATTTCCTCTATCTCCTGATCATGAGATACACCACCCAGTTCTTCCTGAATGGTTTTCATCTGCTGGTGCAGGAAATATTCACGCTGCTGCTGGTCAAGGTCAAAGCGTACTTTGCTTTGTATATCGTTTTTAAGCTCCAGCTTTTGCAGCTCAAGATTCATAAAACGAAGTGTTTCCAGCGCACGGTCCTTAAGGTTATTAACGGCAAGAAGGTCCTGCTTTTCTTTCACCGTAAGGCTCATGTTTGATGAAACGAAGTTTACCAAAAATGATTCGCTTTCAATATTCTTTATCGCAAAGGTAGCCTCTGTAGGGATATTAGGGCTTTCCTTAATTATCTGGATAGCCAGCTCCTTGATAGATTCAATGATAGTTGCAAATTCTGCATCGCCTTTTTCCGGACGCACTTCGGCAACTTCCTTGATGGTAGCTCTCAGGTAAGGCTCTTCAGAAGTTATCTTATCTACCTCAAAGCGTTTTTTACCCTGTATAATTACAGTTGTATTCCCATCAGGCATTTTAAGCACACGCAGTATACGGGCTACAGTACCTATTTTATTAATATCGTCTGCTCCCGGCTCTTCTACCTTCTCATCTTTTTGTGCAACAACGCCAATGGTTTTGCCTGCAGCGTTTGCATCATTTATCAGTTTGATAGATTTATCCCGGCCTGCTGTAATAGGAATTACCACCCCCGGAAACAGCACCATATTACGCAAAGGCAATATGGGGAGGTCTCCCGGAAGGACCTCGTTATTCATTTCTTCCTCATCTTCGGGAGTCATTAACGGAATTAATTCCGCATCTGTATCGAGTTCCTGAAGTGACAAACTGTCAATATTTAATATTTTCTGATTAGACATGCTTATTATAAGTCATTTTGTCATTAAACATAGTTACAACAACAACTGCCTTCATTTTTTGTAGGCTGTTATTTACTGAAACACAGCGTTTTTATTAGCTTAACCCTGCTTATCAGCCCTCTATAGTGTCAATCACCGTGCCATAAAGGTAGAGCGGTACTGTAAATTGAAACGCCCCGCAAAAGCAGGGCGTCCCGGTAATATAAGTAGTTTGAGTTAGTAGTAATTATTAAAACTCATAAGACACATCAAAGCTTCCTATGGTAACCTCTACAGTACTTCCTTCTGCTTCTGCTGTAAATTCAAATGTGCCTGTAATTGTATTTTCGGTTTTACCTGTAATTACCAGAGTTCCTGATGTTGCCTGATGCTGCAGGCCATCCATCGTATATCTTGCCCTTACATCTGCAAAAGGTTCAGATGTAATTTCATAAGTACCCGGGTTAAGGTCATCATTAATACTAAGCAGTATACTGTTCAAATCTGCATCATAAGCATTAATATTAATGGTTGCAGAATCTCCGCTTTCCGCAGTAGCAACTATTATGCTTTCTACAGGAAACTCACTGCCGTTAACATTAGCTGTAACCACATCTTCGTCACCTCCGCCAGGTATAGTGCCGGAGTAAGAAATATTTGTAAACGAACCGTTTGTAAACACAATAGGATCCATTTCTTCCTGATCGTTGCTCCACCATCCTGTAAACTCAAAAGTTCCTGAAACTGTTTGGTTTGCAGTATTTATTTCTGTAATTACCACAGTCCCTGAATATGGTGGGTTTCCTTCAAAATTGATATTAAGGTATTGATACTCTGCGTTTGCAGGCTCATAAGCCAGTATAACTTCTTCCCCTGAAAATGTACCTACAGAAGGTGAAGGCACTGCTATGCTTACTGCCTCACCATTTGAGCCCCTTAACCCTGTAATGGCAAGTACCCCATTATTAATAGCTGCTATAGTACTTGTTGCAGTATAGGTTTCCCCGTTAAAATCTACCTTAAAAGCACCCTGTTGCGGGTTGTTTGGGTTATTGGGATTGTTTGGATTATTAGGGTTATTTACTAGCTGTGGATCTACAGGCTCAGAATCACAGGC
>CAMPIZ010000247.1 GCA_946886675.1 uncultured Flavobacterium sp. | reverse complement strand
GTATAATTATGCAGGAAGGTGCGTGGTAAATTTTTCTTGATTTGCTGCCTAAATTTTCATAAAAAACATTTGGGTATCAAAAAACACTACCGGAAATAGTGTGACATATTTCGGTAAAAACCGTGATTATAAGCCTTAATTAAGTGATTTTTAATTATATAGTTGAAAGATAGCTGTATAGGTGAGAACTGTCTCGCAGCTCCATTTTTGCGGCTACACGCTCCTTTCTTTTACGGCAGGCTTCCAGTGTAATGTTTAACATGGAGGCGATTTCCTTAGTGCTAAGGTTCATGTAGATATAGCATATAAAGCGAATATCGTTTGCCGTAAGTGTTGGGTGTAATGTTTTAAGGCGGGTAAGATATCCCTGGTTCACTTCTTCAAAATGGGTAATAAAACTATCCCATTCATCATCTGATTTCAGGTGGCTTTTAAGTGTTTTAATATGATTTGTAAGGGAAGAATTCCTTGAAAGCTCGGGGACTTTTGATAAAGAGGCAATAATATCTTCTATAAGTGCATTTCTTTGTGACAGGTATAATGCTTTTGCAGACAGTTTTCTGTTACGGGATTCTATTTCGTTTTTAAGCCGTTGCTGCTCCAGTAAAGATGCTGTTTCCTTTTCTCTTATTTGTTTTTCAAGCAACAGGTTTTCGGTCTTTTCCTTTTCAAGTTCAAGCGCTATAGATTGCTCATTACGCTCGGCTAAAAGTTTCTTCTGCTTCAGTTTTACCGATATATTTCTCAGGATAAGTATTATAATCGCCACTATACCTGTTATCGCTGCAATAATAGAATAAAAAGTATGCCTTTCTGTTGTGAGCTTCTCTTCATTAAGTGCAATTTGGTTCCTGTAATCTTGAATCTCAAACTTTACTTTATTGGTTTCAAGTAGTTTGCCGTTCTTTATATCATTTAGCCGAGTCTCTGCAGCTAAAATGGAATCTTTATAGGCCAATGCTTCCTGATAGGATTTGCTTTGCGAGTATATATCGGCCAGCAGTTCGTAAACAGCTTTTTTATTCTCTTCGTTTAGTTTTTCTGAAAGTATCTTTTTTGCTGTTGCTGCCGCCATATTATAATTGCCTTCCTGCATGTAGCTTTTTGCTATAATAAGCATAAGAGAGATGCCGGTATCATTATACTCAAGGTTCCTGCTGCTTTTGTATAAATTTTCGGCTTTTTCGCGGGCATGCCTTGCATTACCCATAAGTAAATCATTTTCTGCGAGCCCTATTTGGGCAAGTATCAGCAATTCCGGATTGTCTTTTAAATAGGGCAAGGACTCTATAATATAGGCTTTAGCCTCCTTTGGCCTGGCTGTTTCGTTTGCGACATTGCCAAGATTCATGGCATACAGCCCCACTTTTACATAATCCTTATTTTCTTTTGCTATAGAATAGGCCTTTTTGAAATACTCTTCTGCCTTTTCATAATTTTTTTCCTTAGAATAAATAATAGCAATATTATTAAGAACAACCATTTCACGGGTAGGATCCAGCTCTTTTACAGCAATGGTATAGCTCTCCAAGTAGTAGTTAAGGGCTTCTCCATAGTCCAGCATAGAAAAATAATTGGCTCCTATATTATTTGTGGCAAGAAAAAGCTGCTCATACCAACGGTTTTTTTCTGCAAGGCTTCGGGCTTCTGTAAGCAGTTCAAGCGAACGTACATATTCTTTTTCCCACATAGCATCCACACCTTTTTGTATAGGGGAGTTGCAATACTCAATAGTATTAGCGCCCGCGTGTATGCTAAACATCAGGAAAAGAAGTAATAATGAAATATGTTTCGTGAAACTTTTTTTTAGCATGGCAGCAGGCTGGTGTGAGCTAATTAATTTTCAAATATACTTAATATAAGCGTTTGTAAAATAAAAAGCTTTTCTTCCAATAACGGTAGAAAAGCTTTTTATTATAATGTATGCTATTTTTAGATTTTACCTGAAGCCTTAAGATTACGCTCTATTGCATGACCTGGACGCGACCATTTTGGTTTTTCACCAAGAGTCTGATATTGTGAATCGGAAGCCTCAATGCTTTCCGGCTGTGATTTTTTTGTAAATGGTTTTTGAGGTATAAGCCCAAGCATCTCAAACATTTTCATATCCTCATTTACATCCGGATTTGGTGTTGTAAGCAGTTTGTCGCCCGCAAAAATAGAATTAGCTCCTGCAAAAAAGCACATCGCCTGTCCTTCTCTGGACATTTGAGTACGGCCTGCAGAAAGGCGTACCTGCGTTTGTGGCATTACAATTCTTGTAGTGGCTACCATACGTATCATATCCCATATCTCTACAGGTTTTTCATTTTCCATAGGTGTACCTTCTACCGCTACGAGTGCATTGATAGGCACTGATTCCGGCTGAGGATTAAGCGAAGCTAAAGCAACAAGCATCCCGGCTCTGTCTTCTGTGCTTTCGCCCATACCTATTATACCGCCGCTGCATACGGTTACATTTGTTTTTCTAACGTTGTCTATGGTTTGCAGCCTGTCTTCGTAGCCACGGGTAGATATAACCTCTTTATAATATTCCTCTGAAGTGTCAAGGTTATGGTTATAAGCATAAAGCCCGGCTTCGGCAAGCCTTTTAGCCTGATTTTCGGTAATCATGCCCAGTGTACAGCACACTTCCATGTCAAGTTTGTTAATGGTTCTTACCATTTCCAGTACCTGGTCAAACTCGGGTCCGTCTTTCACATTACGCCACGCAGCGCCCATACATACTCTTGAAGATCCTCCGGACTTTGCACGTAAAGCCTGTGCTTTTACCTGCTGAACCGACATAAGGTCGTTGCCTTCAATATCGGTATGGTATCGCGCAGCCTGCGGACAATAGCCGCAGTCTTCCGGGCACCCTCCTGTTTTTATAGATAACAGGGTAGAGACCTGTACAACATTAGGATCGTGGTACTGCCTGTGTATTGTTGCCGCTTCATAAAGCAAATCCATTAGCGGCCTATTATATAGAGCTATAATTTCGTCTTTTGTCCAGTCGTGTCGTGTTGTATTCATAACGGAATTTAAAAGTTGCTTCAAAAGTAACAAATTCCACTCATGTACTCAACAAACACTTTTTAAACTTTATTAGTTATGGTCTATATCATCAACCTTATTGATTTTTTCCACCTTATCTTTCCAAAACTGCATCATTGCAAACGATACTACTGCACAGGCAGCAAGCCCTTCTATGAATAGTCCTATACAAAACTGGTAAAGGGATGGGTCACCGCTAAAAATATAGTGATGTACAAAACTGTCTATATACGCTTCACCACCTCTGTATTCTGCATAGGCAATGAACCCGAAAATACTTAATATAAGACTGGTAAAGGCAGTAAGAAATGCTGAACTCAGGTTGGTAAAATAACCGTTTATGTTATCTTTATAATCCTGTTTAATAGTTCTGTTTACACCATAAATTACAAAAACAAAGTTTACCAGCCTCAGGTAAACCTGATCACCAAGGCCCAGCAGCTCCATTAAAAAGAAAAACAGAGCGATTCCTATAAAAATGATAAAGCCATTGATAATTATTCTTGAAACTTTCATAGCTGTGGATGTTTTATTCGTTAATAAATTGTCTTTCAGTTTTTTGGTCTTATTAACCCTTTGAGGTTATTTAAAGAGTGCCTAAACAGCAGTGCTATTTATTCCGAAATTTAGCTATAAAAACGGATATAATTAAGGTAATTAATAAAAATTTAATAAATAAAATATGACTATTATTATAT
>CAMPIZ010000246.1 GCA_946886675.1 uncultured Flavobacterium sp. | reverse complement strand
GAGAGAAGTAGCCGAAACAGTTATTCCTTTTATTGAGAACAATCCGAAATACCAGGGTAAAATGCTTCTGGAAAGAATGGTTGAAGCGGAAAGAATAATTATGTTTCGTGTGAACTGGCTTGATGATAAAGGCCAGACACAGGTAAACAGGGGATACAGGATACAAATGAACTCGGCAATTGGGCCATATAAAGGAGGGCTTCGTTTCCACCCATCAGTAAATCTTAGCATCTTAAAATTTTTAGCGTTTGAGCAAACGTTTAAAAACAGCCTTACAACACTTCCTATGGGTGGTGGTAAAGGAGGTTCTGATTTTGACCCTAAAGGAAAATCAGATAATGAGATTATGAAATTCTGCCAGAGCTTTATGACAGAACTGGCTAAACATATAGGCCCCGATACCGATGTCCCTGCGGGAGATATAGGAGTAGGCGGCCGTGAAGTAGGCTTCCTTTTTGGGCAGTACAAAAGGCTTAGAAACGAGTTTACAGGAGTGCTTACAGGTAAAGGAATCACTTTTGGAGGTTCATTAATACGCCCTGAGGCTACAGGATACGGCTGTGTTTATTTTGCACAAAGCATGCTTGCTACAAGAGAGGATAGCTTTATAGGCAAAACAGTTGTAATATCGGGTTCAGGCAATGTGGCGCAATATGCTGCTGAAAAGGCCATGCAACTGGGTGGTAAAGTTGTTACTTTCTCAGATTCATCAGGATATATTTATGATGAAGAGGGTATTAACGAAGAGAAGCTTGCCCATGTAATGGAGATTAAAAACGTGCAGTATGGCAGGATAAGCGAATATGTGAAGAAGTATCCAAATGCAAAATACTTTGACGGCGGACAGCCGTGGGAAGTAAAATGTGATATTGCACTTCCTTGCGCTACTCAAAATGAAATTGATGGAGAAGAAGCTAAAATGCTTATTGACCACGGATGTTTTTGTGTGGCAGAAGGCGCAAATATGCCTTGTACACCGGAAGCTATTGAGGCTTTTCATAATGCAAAACTATTATTTGCTCCCGGTAAGGCATCAAATGCAGGTGGGGTGGCAACATCCGGACTTGAAATGTCGCAAAACTCGCTTCGTCTTAGCTGGACAAGAGAAGAGGTGGACGAAAAGCTTAAGGCCATCATGGCAAACATACACACATCTTGTTTAACATACGGTACACGTGAAGACGGATATATTGATTATGTAAAAGGAGCTAACATTGCAGGGTTTGTAAAAGTAGCCGATGCAATGCTGGCACAGGGAGTAGTTTAACCACAACCCAACCCAAATATTTTGAGCCCTCCTGCATTTAGGAGGGCTTTTTTTGTAAAGAATATACAAAAAAGGCAATAAAAGCGTTTTAGCTATATTTGCTGTAAATAAATTGCCCTGATGAAAAGGTTTTTCACCATTATACTATATGTGCTTTCAATAAGTTCGTTTGCCCAGTCTAACCAGCCGTGGCGGAGTTTTTTCTCTTATAATCTTACAAAAGATCTTACCCAGAGTTCAAGCCGTATTTATGGTGCGGCAGAAAATGCCGTTTTTTATAAAAATGTCCTCACAAACGAACTTAATACAATAACATCTGTAGATGGGTTAAAAACCGAAACCATATCTGCCCTACACTATAGTGAAGAGTTTAACAGAACACTTGTTGGTAACGAAAACGGACTTTTGCTGGTAATAAACAGTGATAATTCCATCATCAATAAAATAGATATTGTACAGGAAACCACTGTACAGCAAAACAAAAAGAAAATAAATCATATTTATGAGTACCAGGGTAAAGCTTACTTGTCCTGTGATTTTGGAATTGCGGTTTTCGACCTTGCCACACTTGAATTTGATGATACTTATTATATGGGTCCTAACGGGGCTGAAATACCTGTAGTGCAATGCGCGGTATACAATGGATACATTTATGCCGCTACACCATTAAATGGAATAAGGAGAGGGCTGTTTTCTAATCCTAATCTTAATGATTATAACCAGTGGAGTGAATTTGCCACGGGGCAGTATACCGGGGTGCTGGCTTATGCAGGAAATCTTTTTGTTACAAATACCATAGGCGGTATATTAAGGCTGCAAAATGAAGCTTTTACCTTTTTTGCCACACTACCCGCAGCTGCTGTGGACTTACGTGTGGGCGGTGGCTATATGGTTGTTACAGGAGGTAATACCGTAAATGTGTACAACCAGCAGCTTATTTTGGTTCAGTTATATAATTATATACCGGGAGAAGCCCTGAATTTTACCTGTGCTACGGTACTTAATGAAAAAATCTACATAGGGACGTATGAAAAAGGGGTTTATACTTCGTTTTTAAACGCCATTTCTTTTGAGAACATCACACCGGACGGCCCGCTTCAAAGCAACATTTTTTCACTTGAAAAAACACCTAATAATTTATGGGCAGTTTACGGGGCATATGGGTATTACCATACACCGGATTATTCCCAAAAGGGAGTAAGTAAGTTTACACCAGAAGGATGGTATAATATTCCGTTTGCAGATTTACCGGGCGGCCCACAATCACTATCCGATATTGGCATTAAGCCGGGAACAGAAGGTCCTGTATATGTAGCCTCCTACCAGTCAGGTCTGTTAAAAATAACAGACGATGTTCCGGAAATACTGTATGATGACAGCAATACAGATGATAGTGGCCCTGAATCTCTTATATCCAGTACTCCCGGTTACAGGAGTATCCGTATTAACGGCCCCACATTTGATAACGCCGGAAACCTATGGATGACTAACTCCGCTGTACTTGAGCCCCTGAAAGTATTAAGGACTAACGGGCAATGGACAGAATATAGTTTTGAAGACATTACAGATAATCCTGAAGCAGATTTTTACGGGAGGCTGGTGATAGATAAAAACGGAACCAAGTGGATACCTTCTGTAAATAACGGGATAATTGCTTTTAATGAAGCTATGGGCAACAGGTTTGTGATTGTGAACGGAACTGACAGTAATCTGCCTACAACTTATATAAAATGCCTTGCTATAGACCAGCGCAACCAGCTATGGATTGGTACTATAAGAGGACTGCGTGTCCTTCCGAGTATAGACCGCTTTACAACCGATAATCAGCTTACCACTAATTCCATAATTATTTTGGAAGACGGTGTAGCACAGGAGCTTATGTATGAGCAGGTAATTAACGAGATTGTTGTAGATGGTGCCAATAATAAATGGATAGCTACAGGTGCGGCCGGAGCTTTTTTGGTTTCACCTAACGGGCAGGAAACCCTGGCACATTTTACAAAGGAAAATTCACCGCTTCCAAGCAATGAAATTAATGACATTGAGCTGGACCCTGTAACCGGCGAAGTGTTTTTTGCCACAGCCAAAGGTATGGTTTCCTACCAGGGAACATCTACTGCGCCGGAAGGCGACCTTAACAACGTATATGTTTTCCCAAACCCGGTGCGTCCTGGTTTTGAAGGCGATGTTAACATAAGCGGGCTTATGGACAGGGTAAACTTAAAAATTACCGATATAGAAGGTAACCTGGTGTATGAAACAACTTCGCAGGGCGGTACAGTACTTTGGGATACAAGAGCTTTTGGCAGATATAAGGTTGCTTCGGGAGTTTATATGATATTTATTTCTTCGGAAGACGGTACACAAACCAAAGTGAAAAAAGTAATGATCATAAGGGGAGAGTAAAGTGCTTGTTAAAACAAAAGCCATAGTAATAAGCTCATTGCGCTATCAGGAAAAAAGCCTGATAGTAAAATGC
>CAMPIZ010000245.1 GCA_946886675.1 uncultured Flavobacterium sp. | reverse complement strand
CTGCTATATTGTTTGCTGTAAGCTGAGCAGCGATGTCGCCATATGCAGTGTTTATTTTATGGTTGGTTTTTGTGAGCCTGAAAGTAACAGAAACAATAATGTATTTACCTTTAAGCCTGTTTTTAAAGATACTTTCACGATAAGCAAATTCGCATTCTTCTTTTGTAAATATTGCTATTTCCTGAGTTTCTATGTCCATAGCTTCGCAGGAAACAAAAGTATCTTTTATCTCTACCCCATAAGCACCTATATTTTGTATGGGTGTAGTGCCTACATTTCCGGGAATAAGGGAAAGGTTTTCAAGTCCGCCATAATTATTCTCAATGCAGTATAAAACAAATTCATGCCAGTTTTCTCCTGCCATGGCTTTTACGTGAACATGGTTTTCATCTTCCCATACTACTTCTTTTCCTTTTAGGCCTACATGTATAACAAGGGCGTCGATATCCTGGGTTAACAACATGTTGCTTCCACCGCCAAGAATAAACTTTTTTTTATTGCTGTTTTCTTTAAGTACCAGTGAAAGCTCTTTGGTGGTTTGTACAGATACAAATTCTTTTGCCAATACATTAATGCCAAAAGTGTTATGTTTTTTTAAAGGGTAGTTTACAGCAATTTCCATAATAAAAGGCAGTGTTTTTTTGTAGAGAGCAAAAATAATCTTTTTAACTACTCTTCAGTAGTCATTGCACGGTTTATATAATCAACAAGCGGTTTTAAAACCAAAAGTTTTTTTGCTGTCTCCTGAACAAAATTTTTACTTGCCAGATCCTTATCGCTAAGTTTTGCCGTAGCGGTAAAGCTTTTAAGCTTTAAAAGGTCTATGGCAGGGTGGTCCTTGTCAAAATCTTTAGGAGCAGTTTTCAGACTGTTTTCCCTGTCAAGGTCGCCATATATAGCTTTAAACTCTTTGTTATTAAGGATTTCTTCCAGGTCTTCATAAAAACCTGAAATTTCGCGGCGCATTTTTTTCAAATCGCCTGCCTCAGGCATATGTAAGCCCCCGGCAATAAAAGCGGCGCCTTTTTCTATATGTACATAATATCCGCCGCGTGTCCATTCTTTATTTCCGCTGCTCATCCATATACCCATGTGGGTCTTATAGGGTGATTTATCTTTGGAAAAACGTATATCCCTATTTATCCTGAAAGAGCAGTTTTTAAACTCAAGATGTTTCAGGCTGTCATCAACAGCACTTATTTCTTTGATAAATGCCTCAACTATTTCTTTATAATCTTTTTTGTACTGATTATATGGTTTCTGGTTCTCCTGAAACCATTCACGGACATTATTTTTTTTCAGGTCTTCCAAAAATGGAATTACATTAGTTGTTAATAACATGATTTATAGTTTTTGATTGATTACATATTAAATATTCTATAACTCTGATGTGTTGATTTTACTATAGTTTCTGTCCTTTCGGGATGAGTATCGGAAATAAATATTTGTCCGAAAATCTCATTATTAACCATCTGTACAATTTTTGAAACCCTTGTTTCGTCAAGCTTATCAAAAATATCATCAAAAAGTAGTATAGGCAATACTCCGCTCTGTTTTTTTATAAAATCAAACTGAGCGAGCTTTAATGCAATTAAAAAAGATTTTTGCTGGCCTTGTGAACCAAACTTTTTAATAGGATGGCCATCAATTTCAAACGAAAGGTCGTCTTTATGTATACCTACGCTGGTATACTGTAATACACGGTCACGCTGCAGGTTTTCTTCCAGCAGGGTGTTAAGGCCTTTTTCATGCAGCTGGCTTTCGTATACTAGGGTTACATTTTCTGCAGAATCAGTTATGGAGTGGTGGTGCGTATTAAATATAGGTATAAAGTCGGCCAGGAATTGTTTTCTTTTTTCAAAAATGGCCTGCCCTAACGCATTAAGCTGTTCATTATATATAGATAGCGTATCCCTGTCGAATGTATGATTTAAGGCAAAATATTTTAAAAGCGCATTACGCTGAGCCAGGACTTTCTGATAGTTAATAAGTTCCTGCAGATAAACCGGATCAAGCTGTGATATCACACTGTCGGTAAATTTCCGCCTTGTTTCACTGCCTTCCATAATCAGGTCGCTGTCAGAAGGGGATATCATTACTAGAGGTATAAAACCTATATGTTCAGAAAATTTATCATAGGTTTTGCCATTTCTCTTCAGTACTTTTTTCTGTCCTTTTTTAAGGCTGCATACAATTTGCTCAGTTCTTTCATTTTTTTCAAAAGTACCGTCTATCACAAAAAAATCTTCACCATGTTTAATGTTTTGCAGTGCAAGCGGATTAAAATAGCTTTTGCCGTAAGACAGGTGGTATATGGCATCCAGCACATTTGTTTTGCCAATACCGTTTTTTCCCACAAAGCAGTTAATCTTTGAGTCAAAACCGAAGCTTGCCTCAGCAATATTTTTATAATTTAGGAGGGATAATTTTTTTAGGTACATTTGCAACTGTGTTCTTGATAGTGAGAACCTTGAATAATTAGCGCACTTTTATAAAAGAGCCTGCAAATTATTGAAAAATATCGACAAAAAGGTCTTTTAAATTTCAATAAAAATTTTATTTTTGCGGCTCACAAAACTAATATAAATGGCAACATATAACAAAAGAGGGTATAAAGCTCCAAAACCTGCAGAAATTAATGAGGTAGAACCGGATGAAACTTTTGACGGAAAAAGTACAACCGAGGAAGTATTTAATACACTTGACCAGGGTGCTTCTAAAACAGAAGAGTGGGTAGCCAAAAACCAGAAGTTTATTTTTGGTATTGTAGCTGTCCTTGCAATTGCCCTTGTAGGGTACCTGTTATATGACAGAATGTTTGCCGAGCCAAAAGAGACTGAAGCAGCTAATGAAATGTTTCAGGCCGAACAGTATTTTACCGAGGCTGTAAACGCTCAGACTGCTAATGACTCACTATACAACCTGGCGTTAAACGGAGGTGAAGGTAAAATGGGCTTCTTAGGTATTATTGACGAGTATTCAGGTACCGATGCTGCAAACCTTGCTCATTATTTTGCTGGTATGTCTTACCTTAATACAGGTAAATTTAAAGACGCTGTAGAACATCTTGATAAATTTAAGTCTGACGATAAAATTTTAGCAGCAGTTGCTAAGGGTGCAATAGGTGATGCTTTTGTTGAAACAGGTAATAATGAGGAAGCTCTTAAATATTATGCTGAAGCAGCAAAAACAAGCGACGATGCTCTTACATCTCCGCGTTTCCTTTTCAAAGCAGGGCAAACAGCTTTACTTTTAAATAAAAAAGAAGAAGCATCTAAATACTTTACAGAGATAAAAGATAAATATGAGTCATCTCCTGAAGGTAGCAATATTGATGCTTACATAGCAATGACTGAATAATTTATGGCGACAGCTAATAAGAATTTATCAGAGTACGATAAAAATACAATCCCAAACGCGAAAGGCTTTCGGTTTGGGATTGTTGTTTCAGAATGGAATGATAATATAACCCTTAACCTGTATAAAGGTGCTATAGAAACACTTATTGAAAATGGGGCTAAGGAAGAAAATATAGTTAAATGGGATGTACCCGGTAGCTTTGAGCTTATTTACGGATCAAAGAGAATGATACAAACTCAAGATGTAGATGCCGTAATTGCTATAGGAAGTGTAATACAGGGTGAGACCAAACATTTTGATTTCGTTTGTGAAGGCGTAGCACAGGGTATAAAGGACCTTAATGTGCAAACAGATGTGCCGGTGGTATTCTGTGTTCTTACCGATAATAC
>CAMPIZ010000244.1 GCA_946886675.1 uncultured Flavobacterium sp. | reverse complement strand
ACACAACCACTTAAAGAAACTACGCACATTAGCGGTAAAGCCATACAGGACAGGATACATTTACTTAAAATAGCCGGAGATTTTAATGATATTGACCCGACTCCTAAAATATTTTTATCGGAAGCGGAAAAGAAGGAAAACTGGCTTGATAAATACAATGATAAAAAAGTAATTGTACTTGGTGTGTTGGGCAGTACCCCTCAAAAATCGATGCCTTATCAATATGTAGCACAAATGGCTGATTATATAGCCGAAAATTTTGATGCTTATATACTTTTTAACTATGCACCTAATCAAAAGGAAGAAGCCCTTAAAATATATGATATGTGCAGGCATAAGGAAAATATAATACTTGATGTATATCCTAAAACCATACGCGACTTTATTAAGGTAATGTATCAGGCTGATGTACTGGTGGCAAATGAGGGCGGTACTGTACATATTGCAAAAGCGCTTAACAAGCCTACATTTACAATATTCTCACCTTATGTAAACAAATCACACTGGGCCAGCTTTGAAGACGGTAAATTTCATACCAGCATACACCTGCTTGAGGAAAAGCCAAACCTGTTTGACAGCTTTACCTATGAGGAGCGCAAAAAAATAGAAAAAGATCCGCACGACCTGTATAAACAGCTCACCCCGGAAATGATACTTCCAAAACTGGATGTGTTTTTAAAGCAAAATCTTTAGGTTAGATTTTCTGCAGTGGCTTCCTGAGGCTTTTTAATGCCAAAATCAGTCCATTTAATTTTTCTGTCTCTTACCTCTTTTCTTATGGCAAGGTTTGCTGCAAGCGATTCAGGTGTTTTATAACCACGGGCATGGTCAAGGTGCAGTACTATTGCCTTGTGGCGTATCTGTTTACCCATTATACCATAATTTTCAAGGCGTTCGCCAAACTCCCTGTCGGGCCCGCCATATTTCATGCGCTCATCATAGCCGTTTATAGCAATCATATCTTCCTTAAAGGCAGAAGAGTTACAGTTATTAAACGAAGGAGTTGTAGGGGTTACCGTATCCAGCACTGTTGCCAGTACAGAACCGGAAGTAAGTTTAAGTGTCTGCGAAAAACCAAGCCTGTCTATACCTTTAAGCCAGGCAGTATTAAAGCAGCGCCCACTTACAATATCATCTTTTGTAATAGCTTTGCTGGTACTCATAGGCAGCTTGCAGTACCCGCCGGAAAGGAAACGTCCTTTTTCGGCATACCTGGCGTGTACTTCCACAAAGTCTTCTCTGGGAATACAGTCGCCATCAGTCATAATAATATAAGGATTTGCTGCTTCTACTATAGCCACATTAAGTATCTCCTGCCTGCGGTATCCCTTATCTTCATGCCACAGGTGGCGTAAAGGCACAGGATAACCTGCCGCATATTTATCTATGAGCTCTTTTGTGGAAGGCTTAGATCCGTCATCTGCTACTATAACTTCAAAATCCTTATAGGTTTGTACACTATACCCTATTAGCACTTTTTCAAGCCATTCCTCTGCATTGTATGTACTTACTACTACTGTAATCTTCATATATATAATTAAAAGCTAAGCTTTTGCATTCTTTTTTTGTGATTCAAAGATAATGATTTTCTGTTTAACTGTTTAAGCATAAGCAAACTGCACTAAATCCTATCTGCTTTGCCTTTAAGCCGTTCTTTATAAGTTCATTGCCAAGCCCCGGTGTTATTTTTTGCTGCACCATAGCTTTAATAATGTCTTTTTTCCAGGCAGAGGCATTATAATTGTTCCATTGTGATGATGCCGGTATAACCCTGTTTAGCATACTGCCCAAAAGGCCGCTGTTAAAAACACTGCTGTAAGTATTAAATATATCTCCTTTGTATAAATTTTCCCTGTTTATACGGCCAGCCTGAGATACGCTTATTTCTGTCGCACCCCCGGTTACAAAAAAACCTTCTACCCTGTATTTTACATGCTGTTCTATAAAATCAGTTCTTGGAATACAGTTACCGCAGGACATTATTATATAATCTGTAACAGCTGTTTCAACGGCTTTTTCTATACTTTTAGTACAGGTTACAGGATAAAATACCTCCTGGCCCATTTGTACAGTAATATCCTGCACTGCTTCATCGTCTGCACAGGCAATAATAACTTCAAAGTTACGGTAGGTTTGGGTGTTGTATCCCCAAAGGACTTTTTTAAGCATGTCCGTTGAGGAACCTGCGTTCAATACGACTGAAATATTCTTTTGCATATCGCCGCAAAGGTAACCTAATTTTGCTAAATTTGTTTTCAGAAAATTGAATAATGAGTAAGCTTTCGGTAATTATTCCTACATATAACGAGATAAATTATATTGAAGATGCAATAAAATCGGTTGATTTTGCGGATGAAATAATTGTTATAGACTCATACAGCATCGACGGCACAAAAGAAAAGGCCGAAGCAATGGGGTGCAAAGTAGTAGAACGAAAGTTTGACAATTTTTCCGGCCAGAAAAACCATGCTATCTCCTTTACTACCGGCGACTGGGTACTTTTTCTTGATGCCGATGAGCGTGTTACCCAAAAACTGAAATCGGAAATACAAACGGTTATCTCAAACGGAAAACATTCGGGTTATAAAATAAGGTTTCCTCATTTTTATATGAACCGCTTTTTATACCACAAGGTAGACCGTGTAATACGCCTGGTAAAAAACAATAATATAAGCTTTAGCGGCGATGTGCACGAAAAACTGCATGTGGAAGGCAGTATAGGTGAGCTTAAAAACTTTATGACCCATTACACCTACAAAGGGCTTTTCCATTTATTACAGAAAAAAGACTCATACGCTTGGTTCCAGGCAAACACTTCTAATAAGAAAGGAAAGAAAGTAACCTATTACCACCTGATATTTAAGCCTATGTACCGCTTTTTTCACACGTACATAATAAAACGAGGCTTTCTGGATGGCATACCAGGGCTTGCGCTGGCAAGTATCAATGCTTACGGAGTCCTTTCGCGCTATGCAAAAATGCTGCTGATAAAAAGAGGCTTAAAATAATTTTAGCCTGCCAAACCTCAGCTTCAGCTTAAATTTAAAAAGGCTGTCCTCCCCTTTTACATCAATACGCTGAATTTCATATTTTTCCCTTATCGGAAAACAGTTAACCCTGTTTCCTATTCTAAGCCCCATTTTAATGCCGTTTGCTTCAAGCAGTTTTTTAAATTCTGCCTTTCGCGGGTCTTTCTTAGGGTAATTTCCATAAGGATAAGCCACTGCAGGATAAACCTCCAGGCCATTAACTTCTATAAACTCTCTGCACTGTTTACAATCAAGGTTAACTTCATCATCGGTCATTTCTGCATAGCGAATATGCATAAAGGAATGATAACCAAACTCTACAACTTCCGGATTTATAGATTTTAACTGCTCCACATTCATAATGGGTTCGTTGCCATTAGTATTCCATGAGTCGGTTTTACCAACATAATTAAACGGAATAAAGAAAGTGGCTTTAAGCTTATACTTTTCCAATAATTGAAATGAATATTACAAATGATTTACAGTAAAATCATCAAAAGTTATAACAATACTTCCTGAATGAATATTTTCATTTTTTTCAAGTTCAGATAAATGAACAGTAGTATAATTGTATGCAATGTATTTACACTGCTCTTCCAGCTTTTGGGTGCATATGGTTAATCCTTTTCTGATTTTGCAATTTTGAGTAACATTATGATACATTAAGACTGGTAATTTTGCCATTATTTAAAAAAAATTAATAAATGTAAAATTATTACAT
>CAMPIZ010000243.1 GCA_946886675.1 uncultured Flavobacterium sp. | reverse complement strand
TTGTTCAGTGAACAGGAATAAAATATGAAAGTTATAACATAATGTTAAGATTATACGGCTACAACTCCTTTAATATGTGGATGCGGGTCATAATCAACGAGGGAAAAATCTTCAAACTTAAAGTCAAAAATATTTTTTACTTCCGGGTTCAATACCATTTTTGGTAATGGCCTTGGCTCGCGTGTAAGCTGAAGCTCAAGCTGTTCCATGTGGTTATTATAAATGTGGGCATCGCCAAAGGTGTGAACAAAATCTCCAGGCTTTAAATCGCATACCTGTGCAATCATCATGGTAAGCAATGCATAGGAAGCTATGTTAAACGGAACACCTAGAAAGATATCGGCACTTCTTTGGTATAGCTGGCATGATAACTTGCCATCGGCTACATAAAACTGAAAAAAAGCATGGCAGGGCGGAAGCGCTACCTTGCCTTCGGCTACGTTTTCTGAAAAAGACTTAGAAGTATCCGGCAATACTCTTGGATTCCATGCACTAACCAGCATTCTGCGGCTGTTAGGATTTTTCTTTAATGTTTCAATAATTTCAGCTATCTGATCTATTTCCTGACTGTCCCAGTTTCTCCATTGGTGGCCATATACAGGCCCCAGATCGCCATTTTCATTAGCCCACTCGTCCCAAATCCTTACGCCGTTCTCGTTAAGATAGCCTATATTGGTGTTACCCTGTAAAAACCAAAGCAGCTCATAAATAATAGATTTTAAATGAAGTTTCTTTGTAGTTACCAGCGGAAAACCTTCACTAAGGTCAAAACGCATCTGGTACCCAAAAACACTTTTTGTTCCTGTGCCTGTACGGTCGCCTTTCTGGTGGCCGTTCTCCATAACATGCTTCACTAAATCTAAATACTGCTTCATTGTGTAGTTTATTTGATAATTTGGTTATTTGTTTATTTGGTAGTGGTGAGCCACATAACCAAATCAACAAATTAACGAATCAGCTCTCTCTCTTAGATATTTCGTCTCTTATTTTGGCTGCTTTTTCATAATCCTCGTTCTGTACCGCGCCTTCAAGCATTTCGTTTAACTCCTGCAGGCTGTATTGTGAATAGCCTTCGCCCGAAATTTCTTCTGTGCCAAAAGTTTCTGTAGGTGTAAGCACATCATCTTCCTGTTCGCCACTTTCCGGTTCCGGATTTATTTTAAGATAAATACCTGCCTTGTCCAGTATATTTTTATAAGTAAATATAGGAGCGCTAAAGCGCAGTGCCAATGCAATGGCATCAGATGTACGGGCATCTATTATCTCTTCTATACGGTCGCGTTCGCAAATTATGCTTGAAAAGAAAACACCATCTACCAATTTATGGATTATTACCTGTTTAACTACGATATCAAAACGGTCGGCAAAATTTTTAAACAGGTCGTGGGTAAGCGGTCTGGGTGGTTTTATTTCTTTTTCAAGCGCAATGGCTATAGACTGTGCTTCGAAGGCACCAATAACAATAGGTAATTTCCGTTCACCATCTACTTCATTCAGGATTAGGGCATATGCACCATTTTGAGTCTGGCTGTATGAAATCCCTTTTATAGTAAGTTTTACTAAGCTCATATAAATCTTTCCTCTAACAAAAAAAAGGCTATCTGAACAAATATAAACCATCTGTATCAGATAGCCCTTTTAAGGGCACAATTTATAATAAAATTATGAGTTTTGAGCCTTAAACTCTTTTATTTTTTCAGTCAGTTTAGGAACAATTTCAAAAGCATCGCCTACTACACCATAGTCTGCTACTTTAAAGAAAGGAGCGTCAGGGTCTGAATTGATTACCACTTTTACTTTTGAAGAGTTAATGCCTGCAATATGCTGTATAGCTCCTGAAATACCTACTGCAACATAAAGGTTTGAAGCTACAGGTTTACCGGTTTGCCCTACGTGTTCAGAGTGTGGCCTCCAGCCAAGATCTGAAACAGGTTTAGAGCAGGCAGTTGCAGCGCCAAGTGCAGCAGCAAGATCTTCAAGCATTCCCCAGTTCTCAGGGCCTTTTAATCCGCGTCCTCCGGATACAACAACCTCAGCATCAGCAATAGTAACTTTTCCGCTTACTTTTTCTGAAGATTCTACTTTTACCGTAAAATCATTGTCGTTTAATGATGGAGAGAAAGCTTCTTCTGTAGCTGCTCCCTGTGATTCTGCTAAGCCAAATGAGTTTTTACCTATGGCAAGTACTTTTATATCGGTATTTATTTCTGTAACGTTAAAAGCTTTGTTTGAAAAAGCATTTCTCTTAACACGGAAAGGTGAAATGCTTTCCGGTAATGCAACCACATTTGAAACATATCCTGCCTCAAGGCCTACAGCTACAAGCGGTGCTAGGTAAAGGCTGTCTGTAGTAGAAGATAGTATTACAATTTTAGCTCCTTCTTTTTGTGCAGCCTGCTTAATTACATCTGCATAAGCTTTTGCGTTAAAAGAGTTAAGTTTGTCATTCTTCACATTAAGCACTTTGTCAACACCATATTTTCCAAGTGGTGAAACATCGGCAGCGTTTACGGTAACAGCAGTAACTGTAGATCCGGTTTCGCCGGCTATTTTTTTAGCATAAGAAGCAAGTTCAAAAGCTGTTTTCTTAAATTTTCCTTCTGCTGATTCAGCATATATTAGTATAGACATAATTTCAATTTATTAATTTGACTAATTTTTAATGTAGCATTATTTTACTGAATTGCTGCATTATTGAATTGGGTCATTATTATGTTAAATAACTTTAGCTTCGTTGTGTAATAGGTTAACAAGTTCGTCTAGGTTGTCCGGGCTGATAAGCTTAACTGCCGATTTAGGAGCAGGCTTTTCAAACTTAACCGCTTGTGTATTGTTGTTTGCTGCCACCGGCTCAAGTACTGTAAGCGCTTTTTGCCTGGCCATCATAATACCCCTCATGTTAGGGATTTTAAGGTCTTTTTCCTCTACAAGGCCTTTTTGGCCGCCTATTACTAATGGTAAATTAGCGCTAAGTGTTTCTTTACCGCCATCTATCTCGCGTACTGCCTTAACATCGTTTCCGTTTACCTCAAGGTTAATGCATGAGTTAACAAAATCGTAGCCTAATGTAGCTGCAAGCATACCCGGTACCATACCGCCGTTATAATCTAAAGACTCTTTACCTGCAATCACTAAGTCATAAGCGCCGTTTTTAACTACTTCTGCAAGTTGTTTTGCAACAAAAAATCCATCTGTTGGGTTTGCGTTTACACGAATGGCTTCATCAGCACCTATAGCTAGAGCTTTTCTAAGTGTAGCTTCGGCATCAACGCCCCCTACATTTACAACAGTTACATTTGCTCCCTGTTTTTCTTTAAACCATATTGCCCTGGTAAGGCCAAATTCGTCATTCGGATTTATTACAAACTGTACGCCATTGGTATCAAATTCAGAATCACCATTGGTAAAGTTGATTTTAGAAGTAGTATCAGGCACGTGGCTGATGCAGACTAATATTTTCATTTCTATAAAGTTATAATGATTATTTTCCGGATACGAAATTACTAATTTTATTTAAATAAAAAACTATGCACGCATAACAAATATGATTTTTTTAAAGAATGAATGTTAAAATTTAAAATACTGCGAAAAACGCATACGTTTTAGTATTATAATTATGAAATTTTAATTCGGTAAATCTGCAGAAATGAGAGTATGTTTATTTGTATTTTTTTGCCTTAGAAATAAATATAAAATCTTTATTTTTGCCAATCAATAAAATTAGAAATACAATATTACATGAGAACTATACAGTTT
>CAMPIZ010000242.1 GCA_946886675.1 uncultured Flavobacterium sp. | reverse complement strand
GTACTACAAATTTAATAGGAAATTCAAATTACACAAGAGTTTACAGGTTAATTCATCTTATTTGTTGATAACTTAAGCTTAAATGTTAATAAAGTTGTTTGTTTTATTAAAATTTTGTTAAATTATCAGTGTTTATAAGGGTTACAGGGCTTTTGCTTTATCAGAAAATGATATTCCGTTTAATAACTCGTATGCATACATTCTTTTTTTTCCGGGAAACTGCAGGCTCTTTATTATGATATAACCATCTTTTACAGCAACTTTTATGTCCTTTTTTGTAGTTTTTACAGATCCTACCTCATCAGAATGTGCAATATTATCAAATACTGTTTCATAGATCTTTACATTCCATTCATGGTCTTCATCATTAATATAACACCATGCTGCCGGATAAGGGCTAAGGCCTCTTACAAGATTGTGTATTTCCTTCCCTGATTTCCCCCAGTTTATTTTACAGTTGTCTTTGTTAAGCTTATAAGCAGTTCTAATCTCATTCTCCTCTTTCTGGACAGTGGTTTCTGCTTTACCTGTTTCTATTAGCTTTAATGTTTTAAGCACAGTGCCTTTACCTAAATCCATAAGTCGGTCATGCAGTTCCCCGGCTGTTTCATTTTCATGTATATCAATCTGCTCTTTTAATATCATGGCCCCGGTATCGATCTTTTCATCAATAAAAAAAGTTGTTACCCCGGTAACTGCTTCACCATTAATAATAGCCCAGTTAATAGGTGCTGCACCTCTGTATTGTGGCAGTAAAGAAGCATGAAGGTTAAAAGTACCCAATTTAGGCATTTTCCAAACAGCTTCCGGAAGCATCCTGAAAGCCACCACAACCTGAAGGTTTGCCTTAAGGCTTTTTAATTCCTCTAAAAAAGCTTCATCTTTTAAATTGATTGGCTGCAATAGTTTCAGCCCTTTTTCAAGCGCATATTCTTTAACAGCCGAAAATTTAACCTTTTGTCCGCGTCCGGACGGTTTATCCGGTGCTGTAATCACACCTGCTATGTCATAATTATTCTGGTATATAGTATCGAGTATACCTACGGCAAACTCCGGCGTACCCATAAACACTATTTTTAGCTTTTCCATTATCTCAAACTGTATTTATTGTTTTTATTAATCTGTATCCTGTTATTCTCCATAAGCAGCTGTAAAGCAAAAATAACTTCATCAGGCGTAATATTCAGGCTGTTTTCTATATCTCTTGAAGAAAGGTTCTCTTTACGCAGCAATTCAAGTATTTGCAGCGCAGTATCGGCCGGTTGTTTTTTTTCCTTCTTTTGAGAAACACACCATGAGCATATTCCGCAGTCTTTCTCCTGTAATTCATCAAAATATCTTAAAATCAGCCTGCTTTTACAATTATCAGAATCGTTTATGTAATTAAGAATGCTTTCGAACTGTGCAGATTTAATATCATTTTGCTTTTCAAGAAATTTAGCAATCCTGTTAATAGTATGTTCATCCTCCCTAACTTCGTTAAAAGTTATCCTGCTGTCACTGCCTGAACTTCTGTAAGATATAAGCTGTTTTTGATGCATTCTTTCCAAAACTTCTTTTAGCTGCTCCTCTTTTACCTTTGCCTTTGTAATAATCAGACTAGAATTAATAGCTGTTTCCATATCAAAAACTCCCGGGTAGTTTCTTAAAATAGTAAGGATTATTTCTTCATCTGCTCTGTTAAGGCTTATGTACCTCAGCACTTCTTTACTGGGAATCAAAAACTGAATATTTATTTTTTCTGAAAATTCTTTCGAAAGTATAAGAACCCCCTGACTGTCTAAAAACTGTAAAGCATTAAAGGCCTTAACAACGGGAAGATCATAACTTTTACAAAAGTCATTAAAGTTAAATGGAAAGGTTTGGTTGATACCTTCTCCATAAGCAATCTGCATATAGTTATTAAGATGTATATAAACCTTTTTTAAAAATTTCTTATCCGGTAATGACTCTATAAATTGCCTTTTGGCCACTCCGGCGTCCGATTTATTTACAAGCAATACAGCATAAGCTTTCTGTCCGTTGCGCCCTGCCCTTCCTGCTTCCTGATAATAACTTTCTATATTTTCCAGGAGCTGAATATGTATTATAGTTTTCACATTGGCTTTGTCGATCCCCATCCCAAATGCATTAGTTGCCACCATAACCTGTGCTTCTTCCCGCATCCATTGTTTCATATTGGCTTCTTTTTCTGCAGAGGTCAGTCCACCATGATAAAAAGTAGCGGTAAACCCCATAGACCCCAACTGCCTGCTTACATCGTGGCAGGCTTTCCTATTGCGAACATAGATTATAGAGGGTTCCGGGTTTTTGGATAATATTTGCTGTATACGGTGCAGCTTGTCTTCGGCTTCAAAAACCATATAGGCAAGATTTTCTCTCGCAAATGATTTTTGGAAAACCTCCGGTTCATCCATTTCCAGAAGTTTTATAATATCATCCTTAACCCTGTTGGTAGCTGTAGCTGTAAGAGCCAAAAAAGGAATTTTGTTAAAATGTTTTTTTAGCTGTGAAATTTTAAGATAGGCCGGCCTGAAATCATGACCCCATTGCGATACGCAATGCGCTTCGTCTATAGCTACCAAATTTACAGGAAGCTCTTTAATGCGATCCAATACCCAGTCAGACTGCAGCCTTTCCGGAGAAAGATATAAAAATTTATAACCTCCGTAGCGGCAGTTATCCAAAAGATCGCTTATTTCATCTGCAGGTATGCCACCGGTAAGGGCAATAGCTTTAATATTATTACCCGCCAGATTTTGTACCTGATCCTGCATTAACGCTATTAGTGGTGATATTACCAGGCATATACCTTCCTTCGCCATTGCAGGCACCTGAAAGCATAAAGATTTCCCGCCCCCAGTTGGCATAATTGCAAGTGTATCCCTGCCCAGCAGCACAGTATTAATTATCTGTTCCTGCGGATCTCTAAAAGTATTATAATTCCAATATTGCTTAAGAATATCAAGCGGCTGCTGCATAATATATCAGGAAAGTTGCTGTAATATAAAAATAATTCTGTTACTAACCGTATCTTTAGGTATCTCTATAGGCGTATAGCCATAATTCCCATAAGTTTCCAGTAGGTGGGCTGCAATTAGTTTAGCCTGCTCATAGTTTTCGTAACGGGCTTCATCAGCTATATAAATTTCCTCCCAGGGGGGGAGAAAGAAAACTTTTGTATACCGGTGCAGTTTGCATGCTTCATCAAAAAATGAAGGATAGGCATCCCCTATATAATGCATATATGCAAGCACATCTGGAATTCCCCTGTCAAGAAAAACTATATTCTCCTTATCATCAATAGCCTCCGCATATTGCTTTTTCCTGCCTTCCAAAAGCAATTCACTAAACAATAATGGCTGTTCCAGAAATAGCTGCTCAACACCCTGTTTACGGGCTTCAAGGGTTACTTCTCTCGAAATTTCGGGATAGCAGGTATATCCCTGCTGTATAAGACCCTCAATAAGTGTGGTTTTACCCGAACCGGGGCCTCCTATTATAACTATTACTTGTTTTTGCAAAACAGTTTATTTTACAACAAAAATAAACAATACCACGTTAATATAAGGCAGTGGCACACTATTTGGACTGTATTAAGAAATGTTTAATGTAAAGCAATGTTAAAACATTTCTATACAATATAACCGTTGTATATTTTTAATAAAGATTAAACAATAATGCTATGAAACCTACATCAGACTTTAACGGAAATACCCTGAGTAAAAAGAAAAGGTATTCGCACTACCTTTCTTT
>CAMPIZ010000241.1 GCA_946886675.1 uncultured Flavobacterium sp. | reverse complement strand
TTTATAAATAAAGACCAGAAAGTTACGGTCTTTGAATTTGTATATTATATATTACTGTCTTTTATGTAAGAAATATTTTAAAAGAGATTGTGTAGAATTGTCATGCTCTTTTACATTACCCGAATGAATTTCATCCAAGATGGAGTTGGCAAGCTGTTTACCCAATTCCACTCCCCACTGATCGTAACTGAAAATATTCCAGATAACCCCCTGTACAAATATTTTATGCTCATACATAGCAATAAGCGACCCTAAGGCCTCCGGAGTCAGCTTATCTATAAGAAGGGTATTAGTAGGCTTGTTACCTGTAAAAATTTTAAACGGCAGTAAGAATTCTGCTTTTTCCCCTGTTACACCCTGCTTTGCAAACTCTGCCTTTACCTGCGCTTCTGTTTTACCGTTAAGCAGTGCTTCAGTTTGTGCAAAAAAGTTAGACATAAGCTTATCATGATGATCCTGATTTCCATGCAGTGGTTTTACAAAACCAATAAAATCTGTTGGTATAAGTTTTGTACCCTGGTGTATCAGCTGAAAAAACGCATGCTGCGAATTTGTTCCCGGCTCTCCCCATATAATAGTTCCGGTTTGGTAATTTACAGGTTTACCGTCACGGCCTATGCTTTTACCGTTACTTTCCATAATTCCCTGCTGCAGGTATGGTGCAAGTTTTTGCAGGTATTGCGTATAAGGTATAAGCGCTTCGCTTTCGGCCCCAAAAAAGTTATTGTACCAAATGCTGAGCAATGCCAGTACAACAGGTATATTTTTATTGTGAGGGGCTGTCCTGAAATGGCTGTCCATTTCATAAGCTCCTTTTAAAAGTTTGTCAAAGTTGTCAAATCCTACTGTAAGGCTAATAGAAAGGCCAACCGCGCTCCATAAAGAAAAACGGCCGCCAACCCAGTCCCACATTGGGAAAATATTATTACTGTCTATACCAAATTCTGTTACTTTTTGTATGTTGGTAGAAACGGCTACAAAATGTTTGGCTACATCTTCCTGCTTAGCCGATTCAAGAAACCATTTTCTTGCAGTTTCAGCATTAGAAAGGGTTTCCTGAGTAGTAAAAGTTTTAGAAACAATTACAAAAAGTGTGGTTTCAGGATTAAGGCCTTTAAGACTTTCCATTACATGGTCTCCATCTACATTAGATATAAATCTTACATTAAGATGGTTCCTGTAATACGCCAGCGCTTCTACTACCATTGCGGGGCCAAGATCACTACCGCCTATACCTATGTTTACCACATCGGTAAAAGCTTTGCCGGTATAACCTTTTTTAGCTCCGCTAATAATGCTTTCACTAAAGCCTTTTATTTTGTTTTTTACACTGTATATTTCGGGCATTACATTTTCACCGTCCACAAGTACAGATGTATTTTCAGGAGCACGCAGTGCCGTGTGCAATACAGCCCTGTTTTCGGTACGGTTTATAGCCTCTCCAGTAAAATAGCTTTCTATAGCGGCTCCAAGGCCTGCTTCCTTAGAAAGGTTAAGCAATAATTCTAAGGTGGTTTCGCTAATGAGGTTTTTAGAGTAGTCCACTAAAAAATTATTCCACTGAATGTGGAATTTTTCGCTTCTGCTGCTGTCTTCAGCAAACATTTGCTGCATGGATGCACTTTGCATTTCGGCAAAATGATTCTGTAGTTCCTTCCAGGCTGCGGTACCTGTTGGGTTAATGTTTTCCATTGCCATTTACTTATTATTAAATTTGAGGTTTGAGATGCTGTCGAGTTCTCTTTTTAAAGGCTCCATATAGGCTTGAAAGCGCGGCATATGTTCCTTTTTAAGCGGCTCAGAACTTGGAAACTTTTGCTTAAGGGCGTCTACCTGTACCCCATTCTTCCAAAAGCGGTAGCAAACATGCGGACCCGTCGCCAAGCCTGTGCTTCCTACTTTACCAATGATATCACCCTGCTGTACCCTTTGCCCTCTCCTTACAAGGATTTTAGACATATGCAGGTACTGGGTAGAATAAGTACCATTATGTTTTACTTTTACATAATTACCGTTTCCGGCAGTATAGCCAGCCCTTTCTACCACGCCAGATGCGGTTGTCATAATAGGTGTGCCCGTGGGTGCGGCATAATCGGTACCGTTATGTGCCTTCCATCTTTTTTGTACCGGATGAAAACGTCTTGGCGAAAAGCGTGAACTAATACGGCTAAATTTAAGTGGTGCCTTAAGGAACATACTTTTTAGTACTTTACCTTCCTGATCGTAGTAATCAAACTTTTTTGAGGTAGTGTCCTGCTTAAAAGGGAATGCATATATTTTATCTCCTTTGTACTCAAAATAAGAAGCTTCAATATTTTCCAGGCCGGCATAAATAGTATCGCTTATGTAACGCTCGTTAATAGCTACTGCAAACCTGTCGCCCTTTTGTATTTTAAAGAAGTCTATAGACCACGCATAAATTTCGGAAAGTTCGTGAGATAAGGCTGGGCCCAATCCTGCATTACTTAACGTTTCAGATAATGAACCTTCTATTTCGGCAGCAATTACCCGGCGCTTTATGGTAAGCGGGCGCTGCTTTTTGTATACCACTACAGAATCTCTTAGATCTACTACATAATAGCTAAGTCTGTCCGGCTGGTATACAAATGCTTTTAAAGCGTGTGGATTTTTTTTATCCTTAAAAAGAGTGAAAGGTTTCCCTATACGGATGTCCCTTACATTAAATGTATCTCTTACTTTTTCTGTAATACTATGTATAGTTGCCGCGTCAAATTTTTCGTCAGAAAGTATTTTACCAAAAGTATCCCCGCTTTCAATAGTGTCGTGCACTACTATAAAATCGTTAACTATAAAGCCAAACTCTTTTACTATCTTTTCTTTTTTTATTACAGGTTTTGTTTTTTCGGTCTCTTTCTCTTTTTTGTCGTTACAGGCAATTAATGTTGTTAATAATAATATGAATGTAAGATATCTCAACGTTTGTGTTTTATGCAGTTATTATAAGTTCTCTCCCCAGTTTTTCAATTCCTCTTCCGTCCACAGTTCCGGGAAAAATATTCTTCTCTGGTATTTAGGGTGCATATACTTTTTCCAGTCGCTGCCCCCTGTGGCTTCCTGCGGCCCGGCCACACTTTCTATGTATTTTTTTGCTGTGTTATAGTGCCCCATTACCCAGGTTACATTTACCGTATAATCATAATGGCGCATGGCTTTAACAAGCATAGCGTCTTTTTGCGTTTCTTCAGAAAGCTGCTTAAATTTCCTCCATATATTTATGGTATTATACTCTTCCATAAAACGCAAAAATTCACCTTTATATTTTCTTTCAAATTCCGCAAGCAGATAAGATTTTTCCCCTGTACGGTAATCCTTGCCTGCAGCCTGCCAGTACAGATGCTCCAGGGCATGCTCATAAGGGGTATTCCTGTCTATGGTATCCCTGTAACGATAGTCTATAAGGTTGATAAGATCTGTAGAAGCAAATTCTATAAGCCTGTACTGCGCACTCTGAAAACCGCTTGCAGGAGTAAGCGTATTCCTGAATTTCATATACTGGTCTACCTCCATACCGTCTTTCATAATGGTAAATGAAGTAGTAAGCATATCAAAATAACGGCTTATGCGCATCAGTTTTTCTGTAAAATAAGATGTAGATGGCTGCTCAGTATGGCATAGCTGTTCTACTTCCCACAATATCATTTTAAACAGCAGCTCATTTACCTGATGGTACATAATAAACACCATTTCGTCAGGCAGAGTTGTACGCTGTACCTGAAGATTTAACAGTGCATCAGTTTGTA
>CAMPIZ010000240.1 GCA_946886675.1 uncultured Flavobacterium sp. | reverse complement strand
CCGCAACATTACGGCTTTTCCCCACCATATAAACTAAATCGAACTCGCTATACAGCAGCCGTATAATTTGCCGGTGACATGCCCGGGGCACCCCAAAAAACAAAGTCAACCCTTAAGGGGTATCTTTTACCTTATAATCCATCACTAAAAACCTGCCCTCTTTGAGATAGGGATACACTAAGGCCAGAAAAGCCTGGTAGGTAATCCCTTCTTCGGTAATTTTAAAGGGCATATGGATATGATGGTTGCGGGCCTCAAAAGACGCATAAGCTATCCGGCAAACCGCATGATACCCTTTATCAAAACCTTCCCGGCTGTTTTGCCAGCCATAATCCAGCCCGGTAATTACCGGGCTACCATTGCTGGTTAATTTTCCCATTTCGGCAAAAAGCCGCTCAATAGTATTCTTTTTCACTTTACGCCTAAACTTAAAAAACAGCAGCCTGTCTACCCTTCCCGCCGGAGCTTTTACAGATAAGGAGGTATTATAATCAAATACCAGCACCCCTTCCCCGCCCCGCAGGTACGGCGCCACAAAGGCCTTAAAGGCAGCATGCCGCCTGTCGTAGGTTCCCGGCAGGGACAGCCCATAACCGCCGGTGTAATAATTCCGGGCTGTCTCATTGTTAAAAACCATCCGGAAAGCCACATCAAACCCTGCCTGCGGTGCTAAAGGCCCATACTCTATACTTTGTATATAGGGCACATTGTTTTTTAAGCTTTCCTTTAATTTAAAAAACCGCGCTACCACCTCCCTTTTTTCCCGTGCGGTTACCGTATGGCAAAACCGGAACAAAACAATATGTTCGGTCCGGAACTGCTGCACCTCCTTTTTGGGAAGCGCCCTGTTGATTTCTATTATTACAATGGTTACAATGCAAAAAAGAACAAGGCCAAAGCAAACAATACTTACCGGATGTATAACAATAGCCATCTGATGCTTTTTATAAAATTAATATCATACCAATTACAATTAAAATATACCATAAGAACTCCTGCCGGAATGAACTTAACCGGGTTTTTCTTTACTCTTTTACACAGCGTACAGACATGCCCATAGCCCGGTTAAAAACAAAAGGCGGTGGTCCTGAGGAGCTGTAGCTCTTGTGAAAAGCATCTGTTCTGTCTATATCTGAAGACCACAGGAAACCATAAACATCCTGAAGGTTTAATGAGGAATCGTAAGGATTGCGGATACCGGCCAGAACAAACCTGTGCGGTGAGGCATAAGCCTGCTGTGCAGTAGAAATACCGTAAGCTTCAAATTCTCTGTCCAGCTCCGTCTTCTGTGGCACTCTGAATCCATAGGGGCAGGGATTGTTTATTCCTGCTGCACCCTGCCATAAGGCATTATTTTGCGGGGACCTCCAGTCATAGATTGGCGATGTATTCAAAAAAGGGGTATAGATAAAGGCCGCATCAGCAGGTGTGTCACTAGGAGAGACCTTCTCAGTAGCACCCCAAACCGGGGTTCCTCCTCCCTTATCCCAATTAATGCTCTGGTGCCCGTCGCTGTAACGGCCCCACTGGTACAGGCTGCCATAAGCATTCCTGTCTTTTGCACCGGCAGCCTGCCTGGCAGGATCAAAGCCCGTATGGTCTACTCTGTTATAGTTAGCCCCAAGGTTAGTGCCCAGCCATACCCTCCCGGATTTTGAAACAATGGGGGCATACAAAAAGCGATGGCCGGGATCGTTAAAATTTCTGTCGGGTATACCCGGTATCGCCCTGAGATACAGATACTCTGTTTTGCCGTTACCGGTTTTAAAGGAAAATTTTGCCAGTATAACCCCCATGGCATCATTACCCAATCCTTTATTAAGATCGAGCTGTTTTATCATTACAGCTGCGCCCTTCTCCGGCTTTATGGTAACACGCACAGTGCCGCTGCCCTTTTTAAGCTCCTGAGGCCCGCACAAAAGCAGCACAGGCGCTGGCTTACCATCGGCAGTTAGCCCTGCCGGTATAATACCGCGCTGTGTAAAACCCTTAAGCGTCGTATTTTCAAACGCCACATAAGGAATATACAGCACTACACCCTTTCCCGGCAGCAGGCCCTTATAGTCTAAAAGAGTATCCTTATGCCTGTCGGCATTGTATTTTCCCCTGCCCGCGCTGCCAGATGGCCGCGTATAAGGCAGATAATTATCATCGTACACCGATAGCAGAAAATAGCTTTGCCCAAGGGTAAAGCTTACCTCCTGCGGAAGTGAATAAACCTGCCTGGAACAGCTACTTAAACACATAAGCAGTGATATAGGCAGTGCAAACCATAAAAAAATAATACGTAACATGCCATAAAGTATTTAAGTAAAACAGAAGGCCTGAAACTAAAAACAGGACTTATATTGCTTGAAACCTTCTGCATAAAACAGTATCTTTAATTAAAGTAGCGCCCGGGTAAAAACCTGTTTGAAACCCCTAGTAACGCTCACAACAGGATACAGATCAATATCACCTTTTGTGTACTACTCTTTTATACAACGTACCGAATAGCCTGAGGTGCGGTCCATATCACCGGATAAGGCGGCATTTTCCAGGATAACACGGGCATGCGGGTTCAGCCCGCGCACGGTGCTTGTCCAGTAATACCCCATAATACCCTGCTCAATTACATGGCCGGTATAGCTGTAACGGGAACCCGCCAGGGTGAAACGGTGTACCGAGGCAAGGGCCGATGCCGTATTTTGTATAGCATATACCCTGAACTCCGCAGCGAGCTCCTCTTTATCAGACAGGCGATAGCCCTGCGGGCAGGGGTTGTTTGTCCCTCCCACCTGCCAGCGCTTATCGTTACAGCCAGCGCACCAGTCCTCATAGCCATAGAGAAATGCTTTTTGGGAAAGGGTGTCAGATGCCACCTGGCCCTGTCCTTCATACATCCCGCTGCTGATTCCCGCCCGGGCATCATGATGTATCAGCTCGTGCCCGTCACTTTTGCGGCCCCACTGGTACAGGCTGCCATAGGCATCCCTGTCGGTAGGGCTTTGGGCCTGCTGCACCGGGTTAAACTTCTCATGCCCTACTTTGGCATAATTAGCCCCCAGGTTATTGTTAAGCCACAGCCGGCCTGACTCCGAGACTATAGGGGCATATATAAAACGGTGCTCCTCATCATTAAAATTGCTGTCGGGAACACCCGGTATGGCCCTTAGAGCAATGGTTCCCTTTTTACCGGAGCTGTTTGCCTTAAGGGAAAACACTGCCAGGGCAACACCCAGGCCGTCACTGCCCAGCCCCCGGTTAAGATCCAGCTGTTTGATAGCTATAGGCTCTCCTGCTTCAGGCCTTATGGTCACTTTTACAGTACCTTCTCCTTTGACAAGTTCCTGCTCATCATAATACAGTACTAAGGCCGCAGCCCTGCCATCGGCAGTGAACTCTGCCGGTATAAAAGCCCGCTGACTATAGGCCGGTAAAATTACCTTTGATGCTGTTGCCTTATAGGGTACATAAAGCAGTATCCCATCTGCAGGAATACTGCCCTTATAATCCAAAAGCACATCCTTATACCCGTCGGCATCATAGCTTCCTATATCGGCAGGTTTCACCGGTTTGGTATAAGGGAGGTAATCGTTATCCAAAACCGATACCACAAAATAGCTTTGCCCCAGGGTAAAGGTTACCCCCTGTGGCAGGGATTGTAAATTTGCAGTGCCTGCCTTAGGGCCGGCACTGCAAAATAATGACACAAAAAATACGGTTATAATTACAACAATACGGATCATAATAACTTTAAATAAGTATATAAAAATCTCCCGTCTACAAGC
>CAMPIZ010000239.1 GCA_946886675.1 uncultured Flavobacterium sp. | reverse complement strand
ATTCAAAGTATGACATATTGGCTGGACCAATTTAAATAAAATACAGTCGGCCCTTGGTAATTTTTTTAAAGCACAACATATTTTACAGCTCCGTGAACTGGCACTTAAAGAAGTGGCAAGTCAGGTAGAACGCAAAGTAGAAACCGAAATTACAGGAAGCAATTTAAGGCAGGAGCGTTTCTTAGCCTGCATAAGCAGTAATCATTTAACTGCAAAAACTGTAATACGAAAAACTGCCCGCCTCGCTAATTATTACCACAGTAAATGGTATGTTCTGTATGTAGAAACGCCTAAAGAAAAAAGTGATAAAATAGCACTGGATAAACAAAGGCATCTTATTAATAATTTCAGGTTGGCAACTGAACTGGGGGCTGAAATCATCAGGATAAAAAGCAGCAAGGTTGCTACAGCCATTACAGAGCAGGCTGAAGCCAGAAAAATAACCACTATTTGTATAGGGAAGCCCCATATTACCCTCTTTAAAGTAATTTTATCTACCAATATATTCAAGTCATTATTAAATAAGCTAACTTCGAGTAATATTGACCTTATTATTCTTTCATAATCCATGAAAATAAAAACAAAATTAACTCTTGCGGTTGGAGTGCTTTTCTTTTTCATTGCACTCTTGTCTGCCTTGGCAATCAGGCAGGTACATTTACTTTCGCAGGATACCAAGAATATTCTTGAAGCAAATTATATTTCCCTTGATTACACAAGGAATATGCATAAATTAATAGATAAGCCTGTAATTAATAAAGAGGACATCATTGAGTTTGAAAAACTTCTGAAAAAACAAAGCGCAAATATTACCGAAATTGGCGAACAGGAACTTACCCAGGATTTACAAGCCCATTTTAATGAGCTGAAATTGGAACCTGACAACCCTGCTTTTATTTCAAATATCAGAAAAGATCTCAATGATACTATGAAGCTAAACATGGATGCCATCCTTCGAAAAAGTGATACGGCCGGCCAGACTGCCGATAATTCGATTTTATGGATATCCATAACAAGTGCTTTTTGTTTTATTATGGGTTTTACTTTATTGGTTAATCTTCCCGGTTATATAGCCAATCCCATTAAAAACCTTACCGATAGTATTAAGCAAATTGCTTCAAAAAATTATTCACAACGTCTTTATTTTAAAGGTCATGACGAATTTTCATCACTCGCCAGGTCATTTAACACTATGGCAGAAAAACTACAGGAATATAGCGATAGCAACCTGGCAAAGCTAATGATGGAAAAAAAGAGGATTGAAACACTTATCAATAACCTCTTTGATCCTGTATTAGGCCTTGATGAAAGAAACAGGATACTTTTTATAAATGAGCAGGCTTTGAAAATATCCGGACTTAAAAGAGAGGATGTTATAGAAAAACAGGCAGAAGAAATTGCGGTAACAAACGACCTGATACGTTCCCTTCTTCAGAAAATGTCTAAGGAAAATAAGGATGCATCATTAAAAATTTATGCTGATAACAAAGAAAGTTATTTTGAGAAGCAGTTGGTTTCTATAAGCATAACACCCACAGGAGAAGAAGAGCAAAAGGAAATAGGATCCTTTATCATTCTTAGAAACATTACGCCTTATAAAGAACTGGATTTTGCGAAAACAAACTTTATTGCTACGGTTTCTCATGAGTTTAAAACCCCTATAGCATCAATGAAAATGAGCCTGCAACTACTGGATAATGAGCATACAGGAAAACTGAATAATGAGCAGAAAAGCCTGGTTGAAAGCATTAAAGAAGATACTGACAGGCTATTAAGGACTACAGGAGAACTGCTTAATATATCGCAGGTTGAAACAGGGAATACTAAGCTTAAAATAGAAGCCGTCGATATAAATAATGTTATTAATGATGCTGTTGAAAACAATCGTAAACTCGCGGAACAAAAGTCCATTATTATTAACTTTGAGCCTTTAGAAAATTTGCCACTGGTTTCAGCAGATAAGGAAAAGGCAACCTGGATAATTTCCAATCTGGTTTCAAATGCTATCCGTTATTCTTATGATAATACTACAATTGATATAAAAGCATTTGAAACAGATAATAAAGTAACCATAAAGGTAAAAGACAGTGGTATTGGAATAGATCCAAAATATCTGCCAAGAATTTTTGATAAATATTTCAGGGTTCCCGGAACAGAAAAAGAAGGTACCGGATTAGGACTTGCCATAAGTAAAGAATTTATTGAAGCTATGGCTGGAAATATTGATGTAAAAAGTGAATTAGGGGAAGGAAGTGAGTTTATGATTACTCTACCAACTTAAATGAATACGAACAATGATATATTAATAATGACATAAGATAATATTGGAAGATTTACATGATGAAAATGTACTGACACAAAATGGGGACTTATATTTTACAGATTAATTATTACGATCTTTAATGATTTCCGATAGAATCCGGTAAGAATCTATCCTGTCTGCATGTGCATGCATATTAGATACCACTATAAGCTCATCTACACCTGTTTCCTGTAAAAACTTATCTACCTGTTTAGCCACAGCTTCTTTCCTGCCCACAAAAGAGTACTTAAGCATTTCCCGCACTGCTGGGTTGTGCTGTATCATCATAAGCTCATCAGTCATTTCCATTGGAGGCTGCAAGGCCTCTCTCTTCCCAGTAAGTATTCCTAAGAACATTCGTATCACTGAAGTAAAATTCCTTTCGGCTTCATCATCATTATCAGCTGCAATTACATTAACTCCGGCTATTGTATATGGCTTATCAAGAAATTGTGAAGGCTGAAACTCTTTCCTGTAAATATGTAAAGCCTCATGTAGAAGGCCGGTTGCAAAATGGCTTGCAAAAGCGTAAGGCAACCCCATCTTGGCAGCAAGATGTGCACTATCAAGGCTTGAACCTAATATATATAATGGAACGTTCACTCCTTCCGCAACTACAGCACGTACAGGCTCCCATTCGTTCTCCTTGGAAAAGTAAGCTTGTATCTGCTCAATTTCACCGGGAAAGTTATTAACTGCCTGCATCCGGTCACTCCGTATGGCATGTGCCGTTAATTGGTCAGTACCCGGTGCCCTACCCAAGCCTAAATCAATACGGCCAGGATATAGCGTACCCAGCGTACCAAATTGTTCTGCCACAATAAGTGGCGAGTGGTTAGGCAGCATTATGCCTCCCGAACCTACACGGATGGTTTTTGTATTTCCTGCTATATGCCCTATAAGTATAGGAGTGGCCACACTGGCTACATGCACCATATTATGATGTTCTGCCAGCCAAAACCTACTGTAGCCCATTTCTTCTGCTTTTTGGGCAAGGTCGACACTGTTTTTAAAAGTTTGTTCTATAGTTACACCACTCGCTACAATGGCCAGATCCAGTATCGAGTAGGCTATTTTTTTATTTATTGTTTCCATATTTAAATGATTCTGTACTTATTCTGCTATTATAACCTGCCTGTGTTTTGCGCCCCATGCTGCAAGATCATGAATAAGGCTTTGTAAAGACCAGCCATATTCTGTCAGGTTATAGTGTACCGACACTGGCTGAGTATCCAGTACAGTGCGCTTTATAAGCTTGTTTTGCTCCAACTCTTTTAACTCTTTGCTTAATTGCTTATTTGATATACCGTTAAGATCGTTTAAGATATCGGAAAAACGCCTTTTATTATAATAGCACATGGTTGATATAATGGATATTTTCCATTTACCACCCAACACATCCATCGTATCGTGGATAGCCATTATTTCCTTTTTGTGGCAAATATTTTCTGTCATAAGTTACCTGGTTACTCTAAAGTTACTGTTACTTTTAGTTACAAAGTTACAATAA